>JABFSP010000132.1 GCA_013140565.1 Ignavibacteria bacterium | reverse complement strand
TGTTGCGGTATTTTCGCAGGTCATTCCTCAATATTCCGTTGTGATAAATGATCCGGATGCAACCACGGGATATTATTTTATCCACGGACTCAAGCAAAACACTCCCGCGCAAAACTTCAATTCCATGATACTCGACAGGTTCGGGCAGATAGTCTATATCAAAAAATATACCAGGGCACAAAATGATTTTAAACTTCAGCCTGATGGAACTATCTCCCACGCGGCCCCAACAGGCAGTAACGCAACAGCAAGATATCACATACTTGATAGTATGTTCAATGTTATCGATTCAGTAAAATGCCCGGGCGGCATCTTCACTGATCTGCATGATGTGCAGCTTCTCCCGAACGGTAATTATCTTGTATTGGCGTATGAGTTAATAACTATGGACCTATCTTCTTACAACTATTTCAACGGTAACGGTTCACCGGGCAGCAGCGCTGCCACAGTGCTCAGCGTAATTGTACAGGAATTAGACGATAACAATAACGCAGTATTCACATGGAAAGCATCAGAGCATTTCGATTTCAGCGATGTTACCGAAGAATGGCTTTTTTCACCCACACTGGTTGACTGGACCCACAGTAACGCACTTGAAAGGGATACCGACGGAAATATACTTCTCTCATCACGTCACTTTAATGAGATCACAAAAATTAACAGGCAAACCGGGGCAATTATGTGGCGGCTTGGCGGAAAGCGTAACCAGTTCACTTTCAGCAACGACCCGTATTCCGGATTCTGGGGTCAGCATGATATCAGAAGAATATCAACCGGGAATATTACCATATTTGATAACGGCTATAATTTGAATCCAATTCACCCTGCAAGAGCAATAGAGTATCAATTGAACGAATCAAACCTTACAGCAAGTCTTGTGTGGAGCTACACATATGGCAATAATATATACAGCAGATTCACAGGCGGTGCACAAAGACTCGCAAACGGCAATACAGTTATTGATTGGGGAAAACTTTCCGGCGGTAACTCAACTTTCAGCGTAGTTAAACCAAATGGAAATATTGTTATGGAAGTCAACTCTGCTGACAGCATGACATCATACAGAACATTTAATTATCCCGAACTTCCGTTTACTTTGCAAAGACCACTCTTGAACTGCAGTGTATCAGCCGGTAAACATTTCCTGGAGGCGCCGGAAGGGCACAGCTCTTATTTATGGTCAACAGGAGAATCAACCAGAACAATTGAAATAACTGTAGCCGATACATTTTATGTATATGTCCCTTACGGTGCGGGCGGTCATATCAGCTCTGAACGGGTTGTTATCACAAATTTGCTTGATCCGTGCTCGCAGGTTATCGGAATTGTACACAATAACACAGAAATTCCGGAAAACTTCAGATTATATCAGAATTATCCAAACCCGTTTAATCCGGTAACTAAGATAAGATTTGACCTGCCGGAACAGAATAATACAGTGATAAATGTTAGGCTGGTAATTTTTGATGTAACCGGAAGAGAAATCAATGTACTATATAACGGTGATTACAAAACCGGGAGCTATGAAGTAGATTTTAACGCTTCTGAATTGCCCAGCGGTGTGTATTATTACAGGCTTACTGCCGGAAATTATTCAGATGTGAAAAAAATGGTATTGCTGAAATAAATTTTTTCTTTGGTTTAAACTTCATATTCAGCAAATTAGAAATTATTTTTGATTTAATTCTTGACACTCACTTAAAAAATTATTAGTTTTGTAATAACACTAATTAACAGAATTTTTTTTATAACTAACCTAGGATGAAAACTAAACACTAACATGCAGAACTTCATCACAACATATATGGTGTTCATCACAGCGCCCACCGCAGATATTCTTGTGGGCAAGGTGTGTCCGTTGGTTAGCTATAAACGGAGGTTGTTAGGATAAAACCTCGAAATTATAAGAGTTTTTGAGCAAACCGCGGACAAATTAAAAAATGTTCGCGGTTTTTTTTTGGAATAAACCTTCTTTAGATCTCCTTCTTTCCAAGGAGAGTGTCCCGCAATGCGGGAGGAGTGGGTTGAAATATTAAATAATGATTATGTACCGGCCACAATAGTGATCCGGCTAAAAATGATAATAAAATGAAAAGTCTAAAGAAATTATTCGAAATTTTAGGAAAATGGAAGTATGAGTATATCGCAGCTTCGCTGCTGCTCATAGTATCAGTTGGATTCCGCTTGCTGGAGCCCAAAATACTGCAAATGACTGTTGATAAGATCATTGCGTTCTTTGTAACCGGCAAAGGTAACACAGTTACCGCTGATGACAGTATCACGAATTTCTTCTATTGGGTACTGCCTGAGCTGAAAATTGAAAATTCAGGAATGATACTTATTTATCTTGGTGTGATATTCCTTGTGATCGCACTGCTGAGAGGTGTTACAATGCTTTCATCCAGTACAATATCCGCAGCATCAACAGAAAAAGCTATGAAGAAGCTGCGTGACCGCTTATTCAGCCACCTGCAGCACCTGCCGATGAAATATTTCGGCAAAACACCAACCGGTGAGCTAATCCAGCGCTGCACAGGTGATGTTGAAACTGTACGAAAGTTCGCAACTATGCAGGTAACGGAATCAATCAGGCTTGCGACAATATTCATAGGCGCTTTCATAATGATGTATATGGTGAACACAACATATGCATTTATCGCAATAATGCTTTTCCCCATAATGATAACGGCATCATTCTTCTTCTTCAGGAAAGAAGGAGAGATTTGGACGAAACATGAAGCCGAGCAGGATAAACTGACGGCAATGGTACAGGAAAACCTAAGCGGAATACGTGTAGTAAAAGCATTTGCTAAGGAAAATTATGAGATAGAAAAATTCACCAGGCAAAACGAAGAAAAACGCAAATGGGGAATGAAGCTTCTCAGGCTGCACTCAATTTACTGGCCCGGAAGCGATGTGCTGGTTTATACACAGCTTGCGATATCACTTTTTGCCGGCTCATATTTCGTGCTTGATGGCCGCATAACTATTGGTGAGTTTACTGCGTTCTTTACATATGCTTCATACGTTACATGGCCTATGCGCAGACTTGCGCAGTTGGTAAGCGAAATGGGTATGACTCGTGTTGCAATTGAAAGGATATACTCGATACTCGAGCATCCCCGTGAAGATTACTCTGGATTCAATAATGATGGCAAAGACCTGAAAGGTTCAATTGAATTTGATAACGTCTTCTTTAAATACGAAGATGACGAAGAGAATATATTAAATGGTGTAACGATGAAGATAGAACCGGGTGAAAAGGTTGCTCTGCTTGGACCCACGGGTGCGGGTAAGTCAACAATAATTTCACTCTTGATGAAATTCTACGAACCTGATAAAGGTATAATTAGAATTGACGGGCGCGATATCAATGAATACTCCCGGCCGTTTTTGCGGAGCAAAATCGGCGTGGTGCTGCAAAGGGCGTTCTTGTTCTCTACATCAATTAAGGAAAATATTGCTTACTCAGATCCTGATACGCATATTGAGGAGATCGTGGAATCAGCCAAGGTGGCTAATATTCACGATATCATAAGCGATAACTTCCCGAATTCATACGATACCATAATCGGTGAAAAGGGTGTAACGCTCTCCGGCGGACAGAAACAGCGTGTAACGCTGGCAAGAACGCTGCTTAAGAATCCGGATATACTTGTGCTTGATGATTCAACTTCGGCGGTTGATACTGAAACCGAGTTCGAAATTCAAAAAGCGCTTCGCGGTGTAACCGCCAGTAAAACTACAATTGTCATTGCGCACAGGATAACCTCAGTCCAGGATTGTGACAGGATAATTGTACTTGATAAGGGCAGGGTCATTGAGCAGGGTACTCATGAAGAACTGATTGAAAACAACGGGTTCTATAAGAAAATATTTGATATTCAGGTCTCGATAGAAGATGAAATAAATGAAGATATTGATAAAGCAAAAAGCAAAAGTGAAAAGGCAAAAATTGAATCAGGAATATTAACATAACAAATATATTTTAGATTTGAGTTTTATAATAGCCCCGCCCTTTAGGGCGGGGATTAATTACAGCACAAAATAGGACTTTCCTGACTTACTGAGCGAAGCGAAGGAAGTAGTCCCAATTTATAAACAACAACAACGATTTTTAAAAGCATATAACAATGTCTAAATTAAACGATAAACAATTTAAAACCAAAGGCTCACTCTGGCCGTTCCTGCGGAGACTGCTGAAGTACAGCTTCCGCTATCCCAAATGGGTTGCGGGCTTTACGGGATTCGTACTGCTTGTAGCTTTGGTTGAAGCGGTTTACCCGCTTGTATGGCTAAGCCTTCTTGATAAGGTCATAGTGCCCGCAGTTGAGCATTACAGAACAACAGGCGTGTTACTGCCAATTGATTCTGACCAGATAAGGAATTACGGACTTGTTTTCCTTGGACTCGGCATAACGCTTTCTATTGGAGTGTTCTGTTTCATAAACTTTGCAGGCAGAATACAGGAATACGTTATGTATGATATCCGACAGGAGCTTTTTATAAAATTGCAGGAATTATCATTTTCATTCTTCGATAAATCTGCGGTAGGCTGGCTGCTCTCAAGGATATCAAGTGATACAGCGAAAGTGACCGAACTTATTTCATGGTCAATGATAGAAGTCGTTTGGGGCGGCGGAATGATAATCTTCTGCGTAACAGCAATGTTCATTTATAACTGGAAGCTTGCGCTGATAGTAACATTGACGATACCTGTGCTTACGTTGATATCTTTCAAGCTTAGGATGCTGATACTTAAGTATTCACGTGAAGCCAGAAAATATAACAGCGAAATGACAGCAAGGTTTAACGAACATATCAACGGTGTTGAAGTTAATAAAAGCCTTGTTCAGGAAGAGCGTGTAAGCGATGACTTTAAATCACTCAGCGAAAAAATGAAGGTATCATCATATAAAGCGGCTTATTACCAGGCAATATTTATGCCACTGATAATTTTCGGAGGATCGGTTGCCGCAGCTTTTGTGATATATTACGGCGGTTCAATGGCAATTGTAATTCCCGCAGCAATAACTGTCGGTACGCTTGCGGCATTCTTTGGTTACGCTACAATGATATTTGAGCCGATACTTGATATCTCAAGGTTTTATTCACAGGCGCAGAACAGCATATCAGCGGGTGAGAGAATATTTTCGCTCATAGATACCGAGGCTATGATAACCGATAAACCCGGCGCCGGAAAATACGGCAGGATATACGGCGATATAGTGTTTGAAAATGTTTCCTTTCATTATGATGAAGGTAAATCAGTTTTAAAAGACCTTAACCTGCACATCGAAGAAGGTACATCAGTTGCGCTGGTTGGTGAAACAGGCGGCGGGAAATCAACAATAATAAACCTTATCTGCAGGTTTTATGAACCGACGGGCGGTGTACTTAAAATAGACGGCGTTGATTACAAAGAGATGACCATGCAAAGCCTCAGAAGTCAGCTTGGTGTTGTACTGCAGACACCGCATTTGTTCAGCGGAACTGTAAAGGAAAACATCAGGTACGGCAGGGATGATGCAAGTGAACTGGAGATAATGAATTCCTTAAGGGTTGTAGGCGCTGAGGATTTTATTGAAAGACTTGATGAACAGGTGGGAGAAGGCGGCGAGCATCTTTCAATGGGTGAAAAGCAATTGATATCATTCGCGCGCGCGGTGCTTGCTGACCCCAGGATATTCATAATGGATGAAGCAACTTCATCAGTAGATACAATAACAGAAGCCAATATCCAGCGCGGTATTTCTGGCATTATGGAAGGGCGTACTTCAATTGTTATCGCACACAGGCTTTCTACAATAAAACATTGTGACAGGATCCTTGTAATAAACCGCGGGCGGATAGTTGAAGACGGCAGTCACTACGAACTGATGAAAAAGCAGGGAGTATATTACAGACTTTATACAAGGCAGCTTAGGGAGCAAAGAGAAAAAGAAGTTATAAATGCAGCGTAGCCTTCCTCCTTCGGAGTAAGGTTTCGCCGCAAGAGGCGCGGCTCAACAATTACCGTCCTCTTTTGTGGTAAGGTTCCACCACAAGCTTATCAGCTCCGTTAGGAGCGTAATGTTTGTAGTAGTAAACGGCATTTGTTTTTTAAGCTCCGTAGGAGCGACATGTTAAAAAGAAAATTGAAATGAATAATAACAAATTGATAAAATGCTGCGGCTGTAGGGCAGTTATTAAAAACATTACAGGACCCAAACATGCCTACATCGGTTCCGATGCAGGCTGCTGGGATATTTTCTGCGGTGTCCTTGCCAAAGAATACACGGAATATAATGAACTTTGGCAGACTCACAGGCTTACAGTGGATACATACGCTGCACAGCATCCGGGAAACCCGGGCAGAAAAGAAATTCAGTCGGTGTTTATACATTTAACAAGGCTGTATTTACAGCTTGAACGTGGTTTGAACGGCAAGCAGGCTAATGATGTAATGCTTGAAATTTCAAAATTCAAAGAGCAGTATGTTTGGCTGGATCCAGTACCTGATTTTGTGGGTAGCTTAAATATTACTTGTGTAGCCGCAGCGAAAAACCTTGATGAGCACAAACAGGCTGTTGAAAAATGGGCTCAAAGTGTATGGAATGCCTGGGATAAACATCACGATACAATTAAATACTTTGTTGAGCATAATAATTTACTTGGAGAGAAAATTCCCGGTATAAACAGAAAGGAATCAGCTTATGGAAAATGAATATTACTACAATGAAACGGTAACAAGGTTTTATGATGCGGTGTATGAGAATTTCCCGAATCTAAAAATTGGATCTGATTTCTATCTTGATGAAATAAGAAAAACTGAAGGAAAGATCCTGGAAGCTGGGGTTGGTACAGGCAGGATCTTTATGCCGGCATACAACAGCGGGGCTGATATTTATGGTATTGATTACAGCAAGAATATGCTGGATGTCCTTAAATCTAAATTACCGGTTAAGGAGCATCACAGAGTATGGATAGATGATATCAGGAAATTTGATACAGGTGATTCATTCAGCTTGGTTATTTCTCCCTTCAGGGTGTTTCAGCACCTGTTGACAATTGATGACCAGCTTGGAGCGCTGAATTCAATTTACAATGTACTCGAGCCCGGCGGAAGGCTGATATTCGATGTGTTTAACCCTGATCTTAAACGGCTTACCACACCTGTGGAAAATGTATTAGAACATGAAGGCGAGTACCTGCCGGGGCATAAATTGCAGCGGTACGCTTCAGTCAGTTATGATAATATCATTCAGCAGATGGATATAAAATTCAAGTTCATCTGGGAAGAAGGCGGCCTCGAAAAAACCGATACGTTTTCAACACCACTCAGGTATTATTTCAGGTATGAGCTTGAAAATCTGGTTGGGCGCACAAAATTTACAATTGAAAACATTTACGGCAATTTTAACCGTGAAGCATTAAGCAATAAATCAAGTGACCAGATATTAATATTGAAAAAATAACATGGAAAATATCAGATGTGAAATGCTCACTGACTCAGATAGTGAGCTTTGGAACAAATATTTCGGTCTTAGCCAGGAAATTTCCAGGAAGTATTACAACTCAGGATATATGCCCGGCAAAACTGTTCAGAAATTCAAAGAACAGATAATTGGTAATAGCGAGAACCTCTCGCTTCACAGGGATTTTGTTGTATTTGAAAATGATAAACCCGCAGCATGGTTTGATCTTTCTAATGTGGAAAGTGAACTCTATTTCGGGTTTGATGTACTGTATGATGATGTCCCCGAAAATATTATGCGCATTTTGTTAACCAGGCTTTACACAGAATTAAAAGAATCCGGATTCAATTATGCTGTAAATTACACTTTCAGGGAACCGATGATAAACGCCTTCAAAAGAACAGGTGCTGAAATTAATGAAGAAATGCAGATATCGCGTCTTGAAAAGAAGGATATGGATGTATCATACTTTAAGAAAATAACCGATAATGCAGAATTGAACAAATGGAAACTTGAATTCTACGAAGAAATACCGGACAGGCTTTTGAATAGGTTCATTGAATTTTCTCAAAGTATGATCAGTGAAATAGGGATTCTGAATCCTTATGAACCCAAAATGTACCAGTTAACAGCTGAGAGCTGGAAGAAAAATCTGAAGAATTTTGGAAACAAAGTAATAGCAGTTTTTCTGTTTGGTGATGAAAAAGAAATTGCAGGCTTAAGCTGGGTTATTTCTTACCCCGATTCTTTAAGTACGGTACAGCATAACGGCGGCTTGACAGCGGTCGCTCCAAAGCATAGGGGAAAGGGAATCGCAAAATATTTGAAAGCTAAAACTTACTTAAAAATGCTTGAAGAGAACAAGGAATTCAAATACATTACAACCGATACGATGCCATGGAACAAATATATGTACAGGATAAATGAAGATTTGGGTTTTAAGTCATACAGAAAAGGTTGCAGTTTCAAATTGACTGCTGATTTTTTAAAAAATTATCTGCTTATATGAAAATAGAATTAAAGGAAGTTACCGCTGAGAATTTCAGCAAAATATCGAAGCTTAAAGTTAACGAAAACCAGCAGAATTTTGTTGCTCCCAATGCATATTCCGTTGCGCAATCAAAATTCTACCCTTCATGGGTATGCCTTGCCGCATATTCGGGTGATGTACCTGTTGGATTTACGATGTACGGCATTGAAGATGAAGATAACAGCCTCTGGATAATCAGAATGATGATAGATGAAGAATTTCAGGGAAAGGGATATGGCAGGGAAACA
>JABFSP010000419.1 GCA_013140565.1 Ignavibacteria bacterium | reverse complement strand
TGTTGAAGTAATTACTTGTAATTTTGAGTTTTGAACCATAATGAATATTACATCGCTCAGAACTTAGTGTATTGTAATATTATAATTTATAAAGAGTTTTTTTAATATAATATTTTCCAGGAAAGGAAGTTAAATAATTATCATGTCTTTGTTGAAAGCAAAACTTGCTTCTCAAATTCCGGATTTGAAGGATCGAGTACGGAATTTGGGAAAAAACCACGGAAGTAAGGTTATATCCCAGGTTACTGTTGAACAGGTGCTGGGCGGTATGAGGGGAATTAAATCACTTATCTGCGATACATCTGAGGTTGGATTGGATTACGGACTGGTGATAAGAGGAATTCCTATTTTAGAACTCACCGAAAAATTACCAGAAGACGTTTTATGGCTTATGTTAACCGGCGAATTGCCGACAGCCAAAGAATCAAAAGACCTGCAAAAAGAAATTAACAGCAGAATGGAAGTTCCTGAATATGTATGGAACATACTGAATGCTTTTCCCGCAGATGCTCATCCTATGAATATTCTGAGCGCACTTGTTACCGCGCTTGGGTATGATTCAAAATTCAAACGTGAATATGATAAGGGATTAAAGAAAGATCTTTATTGGGATTACACACTTGAAGATTCACTTGACCTTATTGCAAAGATGCCCGTTATCGCTTCTGCAATTTACAGAAAAAGATTTGGTAAGGGTGAAACAATTCTGCCGAAAAAGGATCTTGACTGGGGCGCAAACTACGCATACATGCTTGGCATTGAAGGCAACATGGATGAGTGGTACAAACTTATGAGAATGTACATGGTTGTTCACTGCGATCATGAAAGCGGAAACGTAAGTGCATTCACCTCTCATGTAGTTGGTTCAGCATTAAGTGATGTGTATTATTCGCTTGCTGCCGGACTTAACGGACTTGCCGGTCCGCTGCACGGACTTGCAAACCAGGAATGCCTGAAGTTCGTTCTGGAGACCCTCGATAAATTCGGTAAGGTTCCCACGGATGATGAACTGAGAGCTTATGCAAAAGAAAGACTTGATAAAGGTCTTGTTATTCCGGGTTATGGACATGCAGTTTTACGTGTAACTGATCCGCGTTTTACCGCATCAGTTGAGTGGGGTAAAAAAGTTATCCCCAATGATGACAGGTTTGTAATGGTTGAAAAATTATTTAAAATAGTACCTGATCTTTTGATTGAACAGGGTAAAGCCAAAGATCCATGGCCAAATGTTGATGCGGCTACAGGCGCGCTGTTATACCATTATGGAATAAAGGAATTTGAATATTACACAGTAATATTCAGCGTATCCAGGGCGCTTGGTATCTGTTCACAGCTTATTTTAAGCCGCGCAATGGGTGAGCCTATTACAAGGCCCAAATCAGTTACTATGCACTGGATGGAACACGAAGTAAATAAATCATAATTAATATATTTGGAAGAGTCCTCACAAAATACGGAACAGCACCAGCTGGCCGAAGATATTGACGTTCAGGTGGTGAATGATGAAGCAAACGAACATTCAGGTAAAGGCAATGCTGCGTCATATTTATTACCGCTGCTGCTATGCGTATTTTTATTTATGGGGTTTGCTTTAGAACCGGTTAAAAGCAAAAAAGTATCACGGCAGGATTTACACGAAGAGGTATCCGAAAATTCAGATAAGACTCCAAAGGTAAATTTTTCAGCTTTGCTTGCCGCAGAAGAGTTTTCGAAGAATCTTCGTGATACTATTTATACAGCCGATAATTTATGGCTGGAGTTCAGAATTGATCAACAGAGGGTTTATGTGCATTACAGGGACGGGCGTACAATTAGTTATCCGGTTTCCTCAGGGATTCCCGGGGCGCACAAAAGCGTTGATTCACGCCCGGGACTTTTTGCTATTTTCCACATGAATGAGGCTCATAAATCTTCGCAATTTCAGTCTCAGCTGAATTATTTTATGGCATTTAATATGGGGGTTGGTTTCCACGGACTCCCCGGAACAGGATATTATGTGCACCTTGGGGTAAGGCCTTCATCACACGGCTGTATCAGAATGAGAAATGATGATGTAAAGGAATTATTCAGGCAATGCAAGATCGGTACACTGGTGCTTTCACACAAAGGACACACTAACCGTACTGTAGCCTTTGCACCTGAAGGATTTAAGAATGATGCCGAATACACAAAAGAAGATTACATAAATATGCTGGCTTATAATCTTGGATCAATTATGGAAGGGAAGTATTTTATTACTCCTCCAAAACGATTTATAATTGACGGCACAATAATACCAAAGAGCGGTGTTAACGTACTTTCTACAACCAATATCCCCGAAAAACAAATGCTGCCTTTTGCTGTGGCAAGGTTTGAAACCGGAAGTGATATGCTTGATGATTCAAAGTTCAATTCAACATCACAAGTTTTGGAGCCCGGCTTGGTGACCGAGAACTTTGGGGTAACCGAAAACGATTCTATAAGTACAGGCACAGTTCAGCTTGCAGTAGGACCTGAAATGATCAAAAAGTATGTTCATAATCCACTTGGAATATTGCCTTACTTTCCGCCAAACAGATAATTATTAATAATCAATAAGTTATATTTTTATGGTAAAATTAGTAGCTATGTACAAA
>JABFSP010000204.1 GCA_013140565.1 Ignavibacteria bacterium | reverse complement strand
ATACAACGGATCCGAAAACAAAGGACGCAAAGTGGCAGCAGGATAAAATGAATGAAGCAAATAACCAACAGGCTGTGAATCAGGAGGGGAGTAAGAACAGTGTTGATAAGGCTGCGGAATTAAAGGACAAACGTGAAGATTCAATTCTGGATCGCCCCAAAACCGAAACTTATGAAAAAGCTCAGGGAGAAAATGTTGGGGGCCAGATCAAAAAAGATAATAATACGCATAATATAAACGAAAAAAAACGCGATGAAAACAACAGGCAGAATAATCCTAAAACCGAAAAACAGAATTGAACAGTTTCTAAATAATAAATCACCGTACTAATAAATAAAAGGAGACTACAATGTCAAAGATGAAATCCCTCGAGGATTTTTTAATGGAAGAATTAAAGGATCTTTACAGCGCAGAAAAGCAGCTTACAAAAGCACTGCCTAAAATGGCTAAGGCAGCAACCTCGGAAGAACTAAAACAAGCATTTGAAGATCATTTAAAAGAAACAGAAGGTCAGGTTGCGCGGCTTGATAAGATCTCTAAACTTGCAGGCGGAAGAGCACTTAGTGGTAAAAAATGTAAAGCAATGGAAGGTCTGGTTGAGGAAGGCAAGGAAATAATAGAAGAGGACTGCACACCTGAAGTACGCGATGTCGCTTTAATAGCGGCCGCGCAAAAGGTAGAACATTATGAGATAGCTTCTTATGGCTGCGCTAAAACATATGCAAGGCTGCTTGGATACAGTGAAGTTGAAGAGCTGCTCGACGAAACGCTGCAGGAAGAAAGCGCCGCAGATGAAAAACTCACAGCTTTAGCAGAAGTGCTGAATGTTGAAGCAATGGAACCTGCAGAATCAGAGTAATAAATTGTATTATGAGCACAATTTCCAAATCATAATTTACCCCCAATGGTCTGCTGCTTAAATGCAGCAGACTATTTTTTGAGATGTTGGTGTTCTTAAACGGAAATAAATAAAAGTTCTGAAATCAGCATTTGTTTAAAAAAGGAGGAACAATTAAATGAAAAATCTTATCGTATACGTTCTGACAATGGTTTATGTATTTGCAGCAATAATTGTACTGGCTGGTAATTAAAAAATAAAGGGAAGATATAATGGATACATTAATGAAATCTGTAACAGAGATAATTGAAGCATTAAGAGAAGAAGGTTACACTCATGATTTCAGCTTTAAAAATGATGAACTTTGCTCTGTTTCTGATGGTTCTATATATAAAGCGGATGAGCTTATTATTGAAAAAACCGAGAGGTATGAAGGAGATTCAGATCCTTCTGATAATGCTATAATCTATGCAATTACTGCTAAAGACGGCACAAAAGGTGTATTGACAGATTCATACGGTGCCTACGCGGACCCTAAATTGGCTAAGATAATTGGAGATATTCCGGTAAGGGAAGAACATGACCTTCAGGATAAATAATTGTTAGATCAGAAATAGTAAAATATGAATAAAGAATCTTCATCTTTCAGAAATACTTTGTTCCCGCTCAGCGCGGCGTACGATAAAACATGGATAAAGAAAAATTCTCTGGGTGAAAACGTATTGTACAACCTTGAGAGTTTATGTGAAGTAATGGAATTCAAAGAGGGTATGAGGGTTTTGGATCTTGGCTGCGGAAAGGCTGCAACAGCTATATTTCTGGCAAAGGAATTTGGAGTGGAAGTGTGGGCAATAGATCAGTATATTACGCCATCAGAGAATTACCAGCGCATTAAGGAAATGAACTGTGAACACAGTGTATATCCTTTGAAACTTAATGCAAAAGAGCTACCATTTCCAGCCCACTTTTTTGATGCCATAGTATCAGTTGATTCTTACATGTACTTTGGAACCGATGAAAAGTTTACTCCGTATATCTCTCAATTTCTAAAACCCGGCGGTACCATTGGTATTGTTGATATTTGCTTCAGCAAAGAGATCAATTTTCTTGCTGAGGTGCCTGAATTCATGCGTGGACACTTCCAGGATAAATGGTACTTTGTTCATTCGCTTGAGTGGTGGGAAAAACTGTGGAACAAAACAGGTCATTTAAAAATAATGAATTCTGAAATTATCCCGCAAAATGAATTCATAAAGAATGAATATGTTGCGGACTTTAAATATACAAAAAAGTCCGATGCAATTGCAGATGCGCTTGCGCAGGATAAAGACGGGTTAATAAATATTTTCAGGTTAACAGCGCAAAGGTCAGAAAAGCCAATTGACCTGGGGAATTACAGTATTGAAGTGTAGTTTCTACGATCTATAGATTTAAAAAATAAACGGAAGCGAGGGTGAAATGGAATTTATAGTATTAGCAGTATTAATAGGCCTTGCAGTTTGGGGTGGCTATGCATATTGGATATACATTACTTCGCGGAGATACGGCAAAAAAGGCAACGGTAAACACTGATATAACACAAGCTGCTTATTCGATAACGATATTTAAGGAGAATTACTATGGGTTCAAAATCAATTTATCAGGAAAGTGAATTATTTAAACGTTACAAAAACAATCCTGTGTTAACACCTTCAATGTGGCCATACAAAGTGAATTCAGTTTTTAATGCAGGTGCCACTATTTTTGAAGACAAGGTTCTGCTTCTTGTAAGGATCGAGGACATGAGAGGTTTTTCACATTTATGCAGAGCAGAAAGCAAAGATGGATATACCAACTGGAAAATTGACGAAATTCCGACCCTTGAGCCAAAACCGGATGATTTTCCTGAAGAAATTTACGGAATAGAAGATCCCAGGATAGTGAAACTGGAAGATGAAGGTAAATATGCTGTTGTATATACTTCATTCTCTGAAAGCGGCCCGCTGGTTTCATTGGCAACGACTGAAGACTTCAGGAGTTTCAGAAGATTTGGAGTTGTAATGACACCGGATGACAAGGATGCATCACTCTTCCCGAGGAAATTTAATGGCAGGTACATATTATTGCACAGACCTTCACCCAGAAGTCATTTACTTGGTGCTCACATCTGGATGAGTTATTCACCTGATCTGAAACATTGGGGCGATAGCGCAATTTTGCTCCCTGCGAGAAAAGGAAGCTGGTGGGATGCGTATAAAGTCGGACTAGGTCCGCAGCCAATTGAGACTAAGGATGGGTGGCTTATAATTTATCATGGAGTAAAAACTACTGCAGCAGGCTCAATATACAGACTTGGGCTTGCACTGCTCGACCTTGACGATCCTAGTAAACTGATTGCCCGGAGTGATGAGTGGGTTTTTGGACCAAATGAACAATATGAAAGAATTGGTGATGTCCCCGATGTAACTTTCCCTTGTGGTGTGGTTTTAAAAGGTGATGATTTAATAATGTATTACGGAGCAGCCGATACCTCAATGGCTATTGCAACAGCTTCATTAAAAGATGTACTGGAATTTATCTGGAAACATAACAAATAAAATGAGCAAAATATTCGGAGTTTCTTTTATATCCTCTTTTATACCAAGGCAGTGCGGAATAGCTACATTTACAAATGATCTTGCCGTTTCTTTTAACAAGATTGAAAATGGTTCTATAATCAAATCAAATATCACCGCCTTGAACGACAACCCGGAAGGATATAAATATTCACAGGAAGTAAAATTTGAAATAAAAGATAAAAGTATAAACGACTTTAAAGAGGCTGCATATTATCTCAATTTATCTGATAAAGATATTATCAATTTGCAGCATGAATTCGGTCTTTATGGCGGTGAAGCAGGTTCGCATATCTTATACCTGCTTGAAAACCTTAAAAAGCCTGTTGTTACTACTCTTCACACAGTGCTTGAGCACCCCAATGAAGACCAGCTTAAAGTACTGCAGGAAATAAACCGGTATTCATCATATATAGTTGTACAATCAGAAAAAGCATTCACAATGCTTTCTGATGTATACAGTATTCCCCAGGAAAAGATCAGATACATTCCCCACGGCGCTCATGATGTTCAGTTTCTTGATACTACATACTATAAGGATAAATTTCAGCTGACTGAAAAGAAAGTGTTATTGACGTTTGGTCTTTTGAGTCCGGGAAAAGGGGTTGAAGATGTCATTAATGCTCTGGCTGAAGTTGTAAAAACGAATCCTGATATTGCTTATATTATCCTTGGAGCAACGCACCCGCATGTTAAAAAACAATATGGTGAATCGTACCGCAATAGCTTAGAAAACCTGGTAAAGAAACACGGACTTGAAAATAATGTAATATTTATAAATAGATTTGTTGATACTGAAGAACTACTCGAATTTCTGTTAATGAGTGATATTTACATTTCACCTTATCACAATCTTGAACAGATCGTTTCGGGTACATTGACTTACGCGCTTGCATCGGGCAAGGCGATAATATCTACTCCATATTGGTATGCTGAAGAATTATTGAAAGATGAAAAGGGAATTTTGTATGAGCCTCATAATGTTGCCTCACTTTCAACTGCAATTAAGGACCTGCTTGACGATGAGAATAAGCGTAACAGACTGCGCAGGAATGCCTATGAAGCCGGCAGAAAGATGATATGGAGTGAAGTTGCTAAAAGATATTATGAAATTTTTCAGCAGGCTGCGGCCGAGTATACAATAAACACTACCAGCCTTGTTCCTTCATCAAAGTATAAGATGATACCTTCACTGCCTGAGGTTAATTTGACACACTTGCGTAATATTACTGATACTACGGGGATATTACAGCATTCAATATTTTCTATTCCTAACCGAAATGAAGGATATTGCATTGACGATAATAGCCGGGCGTTGCTTGTCATTATTATGAATAAATACCTGTTTCATGATCCTGTTGCTGACCAATTATTATACACATATTTATCCTTCATACATTATGCTTATAATAAGGAAACCGGATTATTCAGGAATTTTATGAGTTATGACAGGAAGTGGCTTGAAGAAACCGGCTCTGAAGATTCTAACGGCAGGACCATGTTTGTACTTGGTTATTTTATTAAGAATGCTGAAAATCATTCACACCTTGCATTGTGTAAAATGCTGTTTGATTCTACATTAAAGAATATGGAAAAATTCACCTCAGTCAGGGCAATTGCTCATATAATCATGGGGTGCATTTTTTACCTGCAAAGATTTTCAGGTGCACGTGATGTAAAGAGAATATGTAAAAAATTACTTGAAAAACTGAACGAGTCATATGTTTATAATTCAAAGGGTGAGTGGAAATGGTTTGAAGAATACCTCACTTACGATAACGCCCGTTTATCACAGGCATTACTAATGGGGGGTATTTACTTTAAGAACAGTAATTATCTTTACAACGGGCTGGAATCACTCAACTGGATGTATGATATAATTAATGATAAAGAAAAGAACTATATTTCACTCATCGGGAACGATGGCTGGTATTTTAAAGATAAGGAAAAAGCTAAATTTGATCAGCAGCCTGTAGAAGTTGCTTCTATCATTGATGCCTGCTACCAGGCATATTTGATATCCGAAGATATGGAATGGATAAACAAAATAGGTGTTGCTTTCAGCTGGTTCCTTGGAAACAATGACAGGCAGGAGCCCCTGTATGATTTTACAACCGGCGGTTGTTTTGATGGGCTTACAACAGCAATTACTAATCAGAACCAGGGCGCTGAATCTACGATCAGCTGGCTAACCGCGCTTCATAGAATGTATCGTATCAGGCAGGAACTGCAGGTTGAGTAACAAGTTTAAAATAAAAGATATTTCATCACTTATAGTTCAGGCCTATTATGAATTGCTTGATGATAAGGGATTCAAGATGGCAGCTGCGCTATCATATTATTCCGCATTTTCTCTTGGCCCGTTATTGATAATTGTAATTGCGATAGCGGGCTTTTTCTTTGGGGAAGATGCCGCAAAGGGGCAGATATTTTCTGAATTGAAAAATCTTGTCGGTCCGGATGGCGCCATTATGATTGAAACCATATTAAAGGGCGCAGCAAGCAAATCTGCCGGAATATTTGCCGCTTTTGTGAGCATAATTCTTTTGGTTCTGGGTTCAATTGGTGTGTTTCTTGAACTTCAGGAATCGTTAAATATAATATGGGGTGTTGAGCTTAGACCCGGCAGGGGATTGTGGCTTTTTGTCAGGAACAGACTTATTTCATTTTCAATGGTAGTTGCAACCGGCTTTTTATTGATGGTATCGCTTATCATTTCTTCGGTCATATCGCTTGTAAATACATATATGGGCGAGCAGTTTCCTTCGCTTATTCCTATGGCATTTATATTTAACAATCTTTCATCATTGATCGTGCTAACTGTTATGTTTGCGATGGTATATAAAGTCTTACCGGATGTAATCATTTCATGGAAATACGTTTGGTTTGGCGCTATACTGACTTCAGTACTCTTTACTTTAGGTAAATACCTGATTGGTTTGTATCTGGGAAGCTCTACATTCAGCTCAACTTATGGAGCGGCAGCATCACTTGTAATTATTTTTGTCTGGATATATTACTCCGGACTGATACTGTACTTTGGCGCAGAACTCACACAGGTTGTCAGGAAGAGGTATAGCTCCAATAAATTGCTGCCAAGTAAAGATAGTATGATCATGCCTAAAGTGACTGATCTCATTAATAACGCTATGAGAAAAATAGCAGGTAGAAAAAAGATGAACAAAGAATGAAAATATTACCGAAAATATTAAGAAAAAGCGGTAAAATTTTACTCTGGCTCTTAGGCGGAGTATTTTTGTTTTTAATTTTCCTGTATATTTTTATTCAAACAGATACATTTAACAAATTTGCCCTTGATTATACTTTAGACGAACTTAACACATCACAAACCCCCCGCGAAAATCATATAAACGCTGAATCAATCGACGGCAATATACTATATGGCATAAAACTCAACAAAGGAAATATAACGGTTCGGAATGATACACTCATGAGCTTTGATTACCTTGAAGTAAATTACAACTTATGGGCGCTCCTTGATAAAAGAATTTCTCTTGCCAGCGTTATTTTAAACGAACCAAATGTAAATCTTTCGAAGATATCCTCAGGCGATAGTGTAATATGGAATTTTGAAAATATGTTTGCACTATCTGGGCCTGATACTTCAAGCTCGCCATTTGATTGGGATCTATCCGTTGAAGTTCTGAAAATTCATAACGGCTTCTTCAGGATATCGGGTGATACCGGGCAACTCCCGCCTAAATGGCAGCAAAAAAGATCTTTTATAGGAAGTTTTGACCTGAATAAATCGGATATATCAGAGCTTAACCTGGAATTAAGCGCAAAATATTACAGTGATTTTAAATCCATTCACATCAGTAATCTTTCATTTATTACTAATTCAGACCTGAATGTACATAAGATGCATATGAACGCGAATATAAATGAAACAGAAACTACCACTGAGCTCTGGAATTTTGAACTTATTACAAATAAATCTGATATCAAAATATACCGGTTGTACGCGGAAGATTTCAATCCGTTTCATGATTTTAACTACGAAGAGTTTGGGGATAATAACATAAAGGCGAGTATTGATATACAAAAATTTGATTTCAAAGAGCTGCGGTTCTTTATACCTGTATTGAGCTTTCTCGATTCAATTGTTGGCGTGAAAATTGATGCGGAAGGAAAGTATGGTGGCCTTAATGCTGAAACTATTACGGTAGTATTACCTGAATCACGTATTAATCTCAAAGGCAGGATCGTGAATCTTCACAGACCTGACAGCCTTTTTATGGATGTGTACGGAAATAATATTGTTATAAATGCCGCAGACGTAAAAAGGATTTACAAAGGTGATATTCCGGATTTCAGCAATGTTGGTATTGTAAATGCGGATATTAAATATAAGGGTACCTATACTAAGTTCAATACTGAATTTTATGTTATTACTGACGCGGGCTATTCAGAAGGAAATGTATTTCTTGATCTTGATAATGAATTTTACTCCGGTTATGTAAATACCCGCAAGTTGAATATTGGCAGGATATTGCGGGATAACAGTCTTAACAGCAGCCTGAATCTCAGCGCTAAATTTGACGGCAGGGGATTTGATCTGAATAGAATGAATACAAATCTGGTTTACTCAATGCATGGTTCACGTTTTGGGAAATATGATATTAGGGCATCTTCCGGTACAATACACACTAATAACGGTAATGTTACACTCAACATAAAACACTCATCTTCAATGGGTAATGTTTCAGCCGCAGGAAGAATTAACATACTTAATATGAAAAATCCTGCATATAACATGAAAGGGAGTGTAAGCGGTTTGAACATTGCTGGTATCACGGGCAATTCAGATGATAAAAGCAATCTGAATTTCAGTTTTAACGTTAACGGCTCCGGCATTTCGCCTGAAAATATCAATGGCAGTTATAAATTTGATATTGCTGAATCTGTTTACGGCAAATATAGTATTCCTTCTACTCCCGTTGATGCAGAGATTAAAAGCAGCAATTCAAATGGCACAATAAGTATAACAACGGATATGGCAGATGTTAATGCAGAAGGTTCATTTAAATTTGATAAGCTAATAGATGTGATAGTTTATAATATTTCACAGGTTAGTGAACAAATTATAAACAGTACAGGTACAACCGGTTTGATAAATGATTCCGATTCAGTGAATGATACAAGAATCAACGATCCGATATTCATAAGTGATAATATTGATCTAATATATAATATTATAACCAAAGATAGCGTTAAGCTGGGCAAAGTTCTCAAACCATTCGGGGTTTACTTCAACGGAAATGTTTCAGGGAATGTAAAGAATTCTTTAAGCGGATT
>JABFSP010000099.1 GCA_013140565.1 Ignavibacteria bacterium | reverse complement strand
TATAAAAAATATCCTCCAGAAACCGGCAGGTTCGCCCAGGTAAAATATGCCGATCAATGCAATACCTGTGGCACCGATGCCTGTCCATATAGCACACGCCGTACCAAGCGGAATTGTTCCAATGGCTTTATCAAGAAAAATGTAACTTAGTATTGTAAATACTATGAAAAGTACTGAAGGAAGCGGTTTGGAAAAACTTTCGGAGTATTTAAGTGAAATTGCAAAGCATATTTCAAATATGCCTGCTATGATGAGGTAGATCCAGCTCATAAATAAATATTTTAGTTTTACAAAAATAAGGGAAAAAGAGTTAACAATTTATATCCAAATAGTAAATATCAAATCACTTTGTAAAATCGATAAAATAAAAAGGCGACCCTCTAGATCGCCTCTGAAGAATTGACAATTAAATTATTTATTACTTCACATTGTCTTTTAAAAGCTGAGGGAATTCTTTGTAGAACTTTTTTACCTTTGGAGCTATTACTACTGAACAATACCCCTGGTTTGGATTATTATTATAATAATCCTGATGGTAATCTTCCGCTTTGTAGAACTTATCAAAAGCCGTTACTTCAGTTACTATAGGGTCATCCCATAATTTTGATGCTGTAACATCAGCTATCACTTTTTCAGCAGATGTCTTTTGTGCATCGCCGGTATAAAATATTGCTGAGCGGTACTGCGTACCGGCATCTGCGCCCTGCCTGTTGAGGGTAGTTGGATTGTGGATATGGAAGAACACCGTCAATAACTGCTCGTATGATATTACCGCCGGGTCAAATGTTATTCTTACAACTTCAGCGTGACCCGTATTGCCTTCGCATACTTCTTTGTATGTTGGGTTCGAGGTAGCTCCGCCGGAATAGCCTGATTCAACCTTTTCAACACCTTTTAGGTCCTGAAAAATTGTCTCTATGCACCAGAAACATCCGCCTGCAAGTACTGCTGATTCATATTTAGTTGTGTCTCTTCTATCTGCCGCTGTCATTTTTTCTCCGCTGATTTTTTTATTTTCATCTGAATTCATTGATACTTTTTCATTTTTGCCGCCTAACATAGAGCATCCCGAAACCGATGCAGTAAAGAGCATCATTGCGGCAAAAAGCAAAAATATTGCTTTATTTTTAAACATTATACAGCCTTTCTTAGTGATATAATTTAATAACCACTATTATATACGAATCGTTTCAGGGGATGGATTTGGTATCTTAATGCTGATGCCGGATACCCTTTTTAACGAAAATGTAGTTAACGGGGAAGGCAGCAATGAATCCTGCAACTAAACCAAGCAGCATACCAAGCCAGAAAATTCCATCTGTCAAACCTGCATCCATTACTCCGGGAGTATAGACCTGTACCAAAACTTCAAAGGTTTCCATGACTGCAATGCTAAATCCCTCGGCAACAAGAACCTGCTTAAATGCAGCCTTCCATGTATAGCCTGCTTTTTTCAGGGGAACTACCCCTAAGCCGAATCCGCCTACAAATCCTAAAATGATCGCAAGTATCATTGTTGAGTGGTTACTCATAACAAGCATTGTCCCGATGACCATTCCGGCAACCTCACCAAGTCCGCAGCCTATTAAGCAGTGCAGTGTGGCGCTGAATGCAAGTTTGAAAGTGTTTGAGTTTTCTTCTGCAGTATGTGAATGACTATGGTTCATTGCTGTATTCATTTTGTTTAATTTAATCTATCTAAAAATTTTGAGTTGTCATTAAACCCACCCCGTCTTTGCCTTCGGTAAAGCCACCCCTCCCGAGAGGGGACTTAAGCAAGATTACATATCCGCGGGATTGAGTTTTATGTATATCTGTGCTGAAAGCGGATTCTTTCCGTAAATTGGCTGCAATTCCTTTGGCGAAAAGTACATACTACCCTGGATACCAAGTGATACGTTGGTATTGGAAAATTGGAAGATCCTGTAATTTGTGCCAAGCGTAATTGCGTTTATGTTGAATTTTGCATCGTGTTTAAATCCTTCAAGCGAAAGTTCATCGGAATCCTTCTGTACAAATTCATACCTGCCGTAAAGAGCAAGCTTATTTATCTGCAGATTACTTTCAAGCAAAAATGAATGCTCAGTATGTCCGTGACCTTTATCATTATATCCCCATGCGAATGTTGTATTGATATTCCTGGTTGATGAGAAGTTATGACTGTGAATTACAGATGTGGTAGTTCTTGTTACATCAACACCGGGTTCCAGCGCTTCGGGTGATTTTATGAACCCTTGTGAGAATTGCAGCGCAAAATTTTTGGTTGGGTTCACCGAGAGCCGGTAACTGTATGAGTTTAGATTCATTTTATCAAAACCCCATCGTTCTTCATCGGGCTCGCTGCCTGTAAACACTGAACCTTCCAGCCTGAATATTTTATACCGCAGCCCTAATGTACCAACACCAAATGTTATATGTGAGGCATCCTGCCAGTGATGTGAAAGCGGCGCATCTGGATTATTTGAGCTTGATACCCTGTGCATAAACGCTACGGGACCAAGTGCAGGTTCACCGGGGTAACCGAAATATCCCGTTATATCAATATCTTTATTCAGCCTTTGTGTATATCCAACGCTTAATTCCGCGAAAAGATCATGCGGATGCTGCCTGTTAACAAGCGGTTTGCCTTCCCATGTTTCCCCTGACTGGTAAAGCAGCGGGTAGCCATCGCCGCCTTCTGTCAGGCGGTCAAGCGAGAGCATCAAACCGAACTTCAGCAAACCATTTGAGCCGACTTTACGCTGTGCCATACCCATGAGCCAGTTCGGTGCATCCCATTTGCTTAGACCTTTTGTGCCTTCTTTTGTGATATCAGTTGAAGTGTATCTTAAGAATACGCTGCCGTGGAACATCATCATCCATTTGCCTGAATGCAGCATGTAGCCGTTCATTGGTGATTCATCCGGCAGCCAACCTGTGCCAGAACCGTTGCGGTTCATAGGCAGGCTTAGTGAATACGAATGTGACATTGGGATATCAGATTCCATATTATGGCCTGTGTGTTCATTACTTTCGTTATCATCAATTTTATTTTCATTTATATCATGTTGATGCTTGTGCTGTGTTTTATTAGTATCTGCATTTATGGTCGAATCCACTACCATATTGGAATCACTGTGATTCATTTTGCCGTGATCCATTGTGTTATGGTCATGCTGCGAATAAAGATTGCTTATTATTACGCTTAACACAAATGCTATTATTATTATGTTTTTCATTTAATATTTTCTCTTTCTTATTTAACAACTATTAGATTATTAACATTGCCACTGCCATTAATACCATCAAAAGGTCTTCTATCAGGGTTATATTAGACATTGGCAGGTTAAATACCGTGCCAAGGCATGCGCACTGAATTTTCTTTTTAGCAAGGAGGCTTTGTATTACACCAATACTGCTAACGCTCATAACCACTAAAGTAATTATGGTTGCTTCGAGTATCGCGAAATGAAACAGGAAAGCAACACCAAGTGATAGCTCAATAAACGGGTATATGTATCCCCAGCCGATCCATTTTTTGGCTATTATATCATAGGACATATATGAATACGCAAATCCTTTTACATCAAGCAGTTTAAAAAATGAAAATAACAGAAAAAAACCGCCCATGAAAAGATGCATAGCTGACATTAAATTAAACCTGCTTTTGGTAAATTCGTTTAGTACAGTCATACCAATTAAATACCCGAATACCAGCAGAATTGGTTTGTACGCTGTAAAGAAGGAACGTTTTTCTATGGGTATAGCGCTATCACCAATGACTGCCGCACTCATTTCATGATGCATACTTTCAGTTTCTTCCAGTTGATATTTTCCCGCTGCCGCTAATTGTTTATTCATTACTACAGTTGGCACGTGAGTACTCATAGTAATAACAGCCTGCGGGGGGTCCAGGGTTACATCTGCTTTTTGTATCTCTTGAATTTTGCTTAAAGTGGATTTGACCGTCGCTAAACATTTGCCGCATGTCATTCCGGTTACTTTATACGTGTGTATCATTTTTGTACCCTTTCTTAATTAACGATACAAAGATAGTACACCGGGCAGGGCAAAGCGTTACAGAATTTTTAAAAAGATGTATATGATTTTAAAGGGGTGTTATTTGCTGATTTTATCAATAAAACGGCGTTTTTGCTCTTTTAAATCCTTAAAATAGCTGGGGGTAAAGCCTGTAATTTTTTTAAATTGACCGGATAAATGCTGAGAACTGCTGTAACCAAGGCGGTAAGCAATTTCGCTTAAAGTCAGTTCACCATATACCAGAAGTTCCTTGGTCCGCTCAATTTTTTGTGCAATTATGAACTTTTCTATGGTGGTATTTTCAACTGAGGAAAACAGGCTGCTTAGATATGTATAAGGTTTGCCCGTTGCTTTGGAAAGGTAATCTGAATAATTGATTTCTTCGGGTTTGTTGCTTTCGTAAATCGATCTTATAATAAGTGTTTTTACTTCTTCAATCAGTTTTGTTTTTGAATCATCAATAAGCTCAAATCCGTTTTCAATCAGAGTTGCCCTAAGCTTTTCAAGTTTTTCATTTGAAATTTCTCCGGCCAGTTCAACCTCGCCAAGCTGAACGGAATTGTATTCAATCCCCAGCTTCTGAAGTTCTTCGCGAACAACCTTTACGCACCGCTGGCAAACCATATTTTTTATGTAGAGCTTATTCATTTGATTTTTTGGAACAAGTGGCTCAAGCCCTTGTTCAATTATATGCCGACTATTTTACTTCTTCTCTCAAACAAGACTGTATCACGCCAAATGCTGTTCATGCAGCCGGCTTTTTCCATGTAGCCAATTTCGCGGAATCCGCATAAGAGGTGGAGCTTTATACTGATCTTATTTTCAGGAAAGATTGCCGCATACAGCGTCCATACACCGCTCTTTTCACTTTCATCAATTAACGCACTCAGCAAAAGTTTGCCGATCCCTTTGCCTGCAAATTTTTCGGCGATATAAATGCTCTCTTCGTTCACTCCTTTATATACTTCCCGTTTTGAAGTAGGGGTAAGTGCCGTCCAGCCAGCAATTTCATTACCAATTACTGCCGCAAGCCTGCAATATGGAAGTTTAGATTCATTCCATTCATTCCACAGTGGTGCGGTTTTCTGGAAAGTGGAATTGCCCGACGCGATGCCTTCTTCAAAAATGCGTTTTACTGAAGGATAGTCCGCTTCGGTTATTTCACGAATTATAACATTATCCATTGATCAATTCTTATTCTCTTTCGGACAGTGATTTAAAAAATTCCCATATCATTTCTGTGGCGCTAAAATCTTTACATACGGTACCAACAATAATTTTTGGCAGGTACTGCGATGCACCTGGCCATGTGTGACCGCCGCCTTTTATTGTTACTAAAATGACCTTTGTTCCGTCAGCGCATTTGTAATATGTTTCTTTTTCAGCTTTGCAGTCATCATCTTCCTTATCATCAATTTCTTCTACCTTCACGCTCGGCATACAAGAATTGTTTTCAGTCAGTATCTTAATTGTCCAGCTTGTTGATAGGCTTACACCCCTGCCGCTTTCATCATCTTTAAGACCGACCGGACCTCCATCAAACTTCACAAGCGGATCTTTCGTACCGTTTATAAGCAATACTGATATTGGTTTATCTGTCTTCCATGAATCCTTTAAATTTTCCGGCAGATTGGCAGTAACCGGCGCAATTGCAAGAATTCTGTTTGAGAGCTTTAACGCCAGGTAGAATGAAAAAAATCCGCCGTTGGATATTCCCGTAGAAAATATCCGTTTGCTGTTAACTTTATAATTGGAAGTGAGCGTATCAAGCAGCATTGAAATGAATTTTACATCGTCCCTATCCATTGGCAGCTTATCACCAATTCTGCCATCGTTCCAGTTCTTATCAACCGCATTGGGATAAACGACGATGAAATTTTCCTTATCGGCCAGTTTGTTGAACTTTACGTGATCCTTTATCTGTTCAGCGGTTCCGCCTCCGCCGTGGAATACCATTACCAGCGGCAGTGATTCACTTCCGTAGTTTTTCGGCAGGTGCAGGATATATTCCCGTTCAATGCCATCAACGGTCATTTTTCCATCAAGATCACCTGCGCTGTAAGTCAATGAAAATACAGCAAATATGCATGCTAGAATCAGGAAGAAGTATTTACTCATAAATTTACTTTTGAGAATTTGAAACCTTTATTGGAATTAATTCCTTTTAAAATATGAAAATATTTTATAAAATGTAGTTGTAAATTCATTGTACACAGTAAACCAAAATGATAAATAAGGAAGAACACATTATAGAAGAGAATATACCGCTTTTTCCGCTTGAAATAGTTGTACTGCCCGGTGAAACAAGATTTCTGCATATATTTGAAGAGCGTTATAAGAACCTTTTTGCAGATATTGAAACAGCGGGCGGTTTTTTCGGTATCCCGTTCATTCGCTCAGGCTCAATTGACGGAACCGGTTCATACGTTAAGATTGAAAAAGTGCTGGCAAGGTATCCCAATGGTGAACTTGATATTTCAGTGAAAGGAATAGATATTTTTAACACACTGGAGTATAACGACGAACACCCGGAAAGACTTTATCCATACGGCAATTTGGAACTTCTCCAAAGAGGCTGCATCGAACCAAGCAGGTCTCTTGTGGAAGCGTTTCACAAATATAACAAGCTGGTATTAAAGCTAGATCTTGATAAATTGCCTAAACCGGGATTTTATCTTATTGCCAATTCCATTGGCTTAAGTGATCTCGAAAAGTATGATCTTGTGATAAGAGGAAGCGAACAGGCGCTTAATAAAACCATGACGAACCATGTTAACTTAAGAACCCTGCTTGCTCTTCAGCAGAACTCATTGCAGGAATATTATTGTTTAAACTAAATTAAAAAGAGAGGTTTAAAACCTCTCTTTTTAAAAGACCAATTACTCACCAACTTTTTCAGTTTCAAATTTTTTCCATTCCTCACGGGCGTAGGCAAAAAAACCTGCGGGACCTTTATCAAATGCAGGATCAGGCTTCATATCTCCGCCGTACTTTTTACCATCCATAATCATTAACATTGAACCTCGTATAGCATACTTATTTTCGCCTTCATGCATAATCAGCTTCATATCATCAGGTGATACATCACCTTTGCATGACATTCTGTACAGGAATGTATTTTCAGCGATTCCGTCTTTATTGATATCTGTAACCGTAATTGATTTTGGTATGAGGCTCAGCATAACATCAACGGGACAATCTTTGATAAAATCATTTACTTTCCAAAGCTGTTTTGCATCTTCACCGTTTAGAATATATTGGTATGCAAAAAGTTCTTTCGAGCGGTTATCTCCGGTAGTTTTTTCATCGGTTTCGCAGACTAAAAGTACGTTCTGTCCGTTCTTATCTTCCCATCTTGCGCCGGAAACAATTTTACCATCGTATTTTACAGATGCAGGCAGTTTGCCCGGCTCGTAAGATATGTTCTTGATCCCACCGGCTGAATTGTTCTTTCCCGCGGTATCTGTTTTAGTTGTTGTTTCTGTTTTTGTTTGAGTGGTCGAATCTTTTTTCTGTGTATCTGTGGTTTTTACATCATCCTTTTTTCCGCATGATGTAAATATTACCATTGAAACAATAAGCGTCAAAATTAATTTCATTAATGAGTATTTTTTGATTTTTATATTATTTACCTGCGAGAATATTAAATATACTACTAAGGTCGGGTGATTGATCCTGTTGCCCCTGGTTCTGCTGACCACTAAGCAACCCGCCCAAATTAAACTGGTCTGATTTGCCGCCGGTTAATGAACCGAAAATCGAGTTGATATCAAAGCCATTATCGTTGGGGTCGTTGGTACGGTTAACAAGTTTACCAATTACCACAGGCACAAGCGAGGCCGCGATCTGTTTTGCAACGGGATTTGAAACACCGAGTTTATCCATCAGGCTGTTGGTTACATTTGATGTTAAGTTACCTACCAATGGATTACCCTGTACCCCCGACTGACCGCCGAGCAAACTTAATACATCGGCACCGTTACCGCCTGCTATTTGTCCTTTTAAGCTATCCATGATACTTGATGTTGTTGTTTCAATGGCTGCATCGTTTTGTTTATTTGGGATCTGCGGGTTATTGATTATTTGCTCACCTGATTCATTTGAGACTAGTTTTAATAATTCATCAAACATATAGTATTCTCCGTTAAAAAAAGAGAGGTCTTACAAACCTCTCTTTTTGCGTTATTTTTACAAATATAACTTATTTTTTCAAGAGTTTGAATGCATGGTTCCATTGACCTTCTTTGAATCCCCGGGCGCACCAGATAATACAAAGACCCTCAAGAGCGTTTGATGCTTCTATGCCGCCGGAATCCATTACATCCCAGCCAAATTTTTCAAGTATGCCGGTTACAGTACTTTTAGCTTCATCATCATTGCCGTATATGAACATTGTTGGCTGGCCCTCTTCAAACTTAGGCTTATACATATATCCGCTGCCAATACTATTAAAAGCTTTAACTACATGTGAATTTGGCAGCATACTTTGTATGTGCTCACCGGCAGAACCTTCTGCTGTTCTAACATATTTAAGCACCCCGTTTACAGGCGGCTCTTCTGCAATCGGGTTAGTAGTATCAATAACTATCTTACCTTCAAAATTGTTTTTTTTCGCTAGATTTATTACATCATCAATAGCGCGATACAAGGGACATAATACTATCATTTCACCAAATTTTGCAGTTTCATCAAATGTACCTGCGGTTATCCCTTTGCCTGCACCTGAGAGCCACTCAATAATTTT
>JABFSP010000407.1 GCA_013140565.1 Ignavibacteria bacterium | reverse complement strand
AGATCAAGCCAGCCCAAGAACTCACTCCCCTTGCCGGTTTTTTGATAAAGCATATTGTTCGCGTCTGTAATTTTCTGCCGGTAAGAGTACAGCTCATCCTTTGTTACGGTACCATATATTTGATTGATGTTCAGTTCAAGCATAAATATTTATTTTGTTTTTGTGAGTAATTTATCCAGGTAAAAATCGCTTAAGCCAAATTGAGCTTTCATTTTTTCAATTTCAACAACTTTCTTCAGATAGTTATCCTCGGTGAACTCATCCCTTACGGCTGTTATCATTATGTTCTTACTGGTATGGTCGCCTGAAATGAACTCAAACACCTTGGTTTTGTAGCCGTATGACTCAAGCACCAGTGCCCGCAGGCCATCGGTTATGAAAGAAGCTAAGTGTTCTTCCAATATGCCGTGTTTGAACACGCCCTTTAATTCTTCAGGGATATGCAGATGTTTGCGCACATATTTCTGGCAGCACGGAGCAAGTATAATAATTTCCGATTTTATCGCAATTGCTTTTGCAATTGCATCATCAGTAGCTGTATCACACGCATGCAGCGCAATAACAACATCAGCTTTCTTTATCTTGTTATCATTAATTGTGCTGTTTATGAATTTCAGGTCATTAAAATCAACTGCTGTTGATATATCATTGGAAAGCAAAGCAAGGTCCTCGCGTTGTTCAATACCTGTAACCCTGGTTTTTAAGTCAAGTTTATAGTTCAGGTAGTTATACACTGCGAAAGTTAAATATGATTTCCCGCTGCCGAAATCAATTACATCAATTTCATTTTTATCTGCAAGGCTGCTTGTTTCAATGAGTCCGTTAAGTATCTCAATGAATTTATCCACCTGGCGGAACTTATCATACTTATCGCCTTTTACTTCGCCTTTCAGGTTGGTAATACCAAGCAGGTTAAGGTATTTATCTTTGGAATCAATGTAACGGGTCTTAATGCGGTTATGCTCCTTAATTTCCACCCTTGAAAATGATGCTTTACGCGTATATGTTCTTGGAACGCGTTTTTTGTTGTATTCCAGTACATAATCATTCGTTGTTGTGAAAAGTCCCCCATATAGAAAATTCTTTCCCACTTCATCACTTATGATATTCACTGCTTCATCTGAAGTATGGTTTTTGTAAATATCGCGGGTCTTGTACTTATACCGAAGTGCGAATTTTACTTCATCTTTAATCTTTACGGGATTAATATAAATATTTTCCAGCCCGTCTTCATTGCCGCGGTATTTGCCAAGTGTGAATTTTACAAAAGTATTTTCTTTCAGCGAACCTCTGAGAATTTCCATAAAATCACTCTTAACATCACGCTCATTATTTTGCTCTTTAGCCATTATATAGTTTAATTAATTTTTAATATCAAGATAGTAACATTTGTAAAGGGCTTCCTTCTTAAATCCTTCGCGGAAATACATATCGGCGGCTTTATCATTTTCACCGTTTACAGAAAGCATTACTCCGGGTGAACCGTTATCAGCGGCATACTGGATGCCTGTTCTAAGAAGATTCTTACCTAACCCTTTTCCCTGGTAATCACCTGCCACACCGATCGCTTCTATAAATATCAAATCTTCGCCATTATGTTCTTCTTTTGTCAAACTCAACGTTGCAACCGGTACATTATTTTGCCAGAGTAATTTCATACCGCCATCAATATATGCAGGGTCAAGTCTCCAGTGTTTTAAACGCTCAGGGGTCATACGCACGTGGCCGAGTGAATGGCCAAATGCATCGTTAATGATATTGCACCAATTCTCTTCATCAATTCCTTCGCGGAAGGTCCGAAGCTCATACCCATCTGGGAATTGGGGTTTGGCAAAATCTTTGGTATCACGAATGAGAACCCATGCAAACCGGCGGGATTCAAACCCAAGATCTTCCCATATTTTTGCAATATTGCTGTAATTATCTTCAATAAAACCGTAAATAGAAGTGAGCCCCGAAGTATGTAATAATATGCTGTTTAGAAGCTTTAAGTAGGATAAATAATCGCCATCTGCTGCGTGAAACATCCGAAGTCGCGCCTGCCTGACTTCCCGGTATTCGGGGTGAAGCATCAAAGCGGCTGTGCCGCGAATCTCGTTACCCTTAACAAGCAAATACGCCGGGTCAATATCACTGACGGTAAAATCATTCAGCGGCGGATTCGATTCATCCTGCTCATGTGAAAATTGTTTAAAGTATGATTTGAATGCCGGAATGTTATTTTCTGTAAGCTTAACTACTTTCACTTTTTATTAATATTCAAATTTTGAAAAATACCAATGCTTCCTGTTATTTATTTCCATCGTATATCTATCCGCATTGTCTTGAGTTTCTATTTGATAATTTGCGATCTTCAAGACTTCCTGTTCGAAAGGGAAAATTAAAGTTTTGACAATAGTTGAACCAACCAGCATCGAATCACTTCCGCAGCTTCCGTCTGATGGCTCAAGCCAGCCGCCTTTTTCAATATCAGAATAAGTTACGGTAAGATAAACAGATTTACCAATAAGCTGCCAGGTACCTCCATATCCAACTTCACGTTTCGAACAATTCATCTGGTTATTGAAATAATAAAATGTGCCGTCATCATTGAATGTGAATGTATCATCATACCCTGCTGCAACATGCGGAGCAGCCTGCCATGAACCGATGAGCTCTTTTGATGATTGGGAAAAGATTATACATGGAGTAACAATAAACAGAAATAATGCATAAATATGTTTCATTTATTTACCTTTAGTTTTTTGCTGGATACAGAATTGAATTACCCATAGGATAATTATTAACAACTATTTTTAATACCGCACCTGGTTTATCATATTTCACTTTAACTATTCTTTTTGAATCTTCCAGGATATATGAATTCTCTTTAACCGGTAACATTTTGTATTGATCTCCATAATTATTAGTCATTACCAAAGTGCTGCCCTTCTTCAGGATTTTCCACTTGCCCTCTTTTGAAGTATAAGTATTTATTAACGATTTTTTGATATTCTCGGTAATACCTGAGTATATATCCTTACGTTCTGAATGACAACTTTTGAGCTCCTGAAGGCTGCAATTTTTTTTAACAGGGCCTATTTTTGCACTCAGTATCATTCTGAATAAAGTTAACCGCTCTTCATGGCTCACTTTCTTCCACGCAAATGTATTTACCCTGTGCACAATTATCAAATCCTTTTCCGGCAATACAGATAAACACTGTCCCCCGTTACCTAACGATGAAAACATCTTCCCCTTACCCGCGAAATTATTTGATACAAACCACATAAATCCGAACGCTTCCTTCATGTATTTATCAAATGAATAAGCTTTTGTGCTTTGTTTTACCCAGTCAGCTGGAATGATCTGCCTGCCTTTCCATTTCCCGTTTCTCTGGTACAATAGCCCAAACCTTGCAAGATCCTTTGCCGACATTCTTAAAGGATACGCTGGATGGATTGATAAACCTTCTTCCATATGGTAATAGCCGTCTGTCAGTCTGAATTCCTCCATTTGCAATGGAACAGCAATCTCATTTCTAAATGCTGAAAAGAATTTTTTCCCGGTTTCCTTTTCATAAATTGTATTTAAAGCATTAAAATCCCAGTTATTATAAACATATTTCGTCCCGGGTTTAGCAGAATCTCTCTTTGGCTTTACATCTGTTCCTTCATATTGTGCGGTATGGTATACCCCTGATCTTGATTTCAGAAGATCGATAACTCTGGCATTTTTTTCATGATTACTGAGTGGAGGTTTATCATCTATTCTCAATGATTTGAGCGTATCATGAAGATCTATTTTTCCTTTGTTTTCATAAATCCCAATGAGTGCGCTTAACAGACTTTTCCTTACCGAGTGGCAGAGAAATCTTCTTTCAACTTCACCCCATGAGACTAATACAACACCCTTATAAATGACAAGCAGAGCATCAGTTCCGATTTTTTTATAATAATCATACGCCCTACTTAATTTTTTCCCTGACCATCCTGCATTTTCAGGTGACCTATATTGCAGCCATTTTCTATTTGGATATCTCAATTTCAATGAAACACTACACTTTTTTATTTCCTGTTATCATTAAATAAGAAAAACTGCCGCGGTGTATTCCCATAAACAACCCAAGGAAACAAGCTTTTAAATGACCTATTCTTACCGAATTCAGTTTTTCGCCCTGCAGCATTTTCTTTAAAACAAAACTCACCACTGTAAAAGGAGCATGCATTACTGATGGTGCTACCCTGAAAGAGAGATCAGTAACGGTAACATTTTCAGCGCCGTTAAGTTTTAACTGCTCAACTACTCCGTTTACATTTGGGAATGATGGCAGTGCCCAGCCTTTGCAGATCTCGTTGTAGCAGTATTTAAGCAGTGGATAGAATTTTGCTGATGGCCGCTTTAAAAAACCGTCTGCGATCACAAAATTCTTACCGGGTTTAAGTACACGCATCATTTCCATTACAAATGCTGCTTTATCATCACCCGGGCAGTGACATGCGCTTTCAAGCGCATAAGCTGCGTCAGCGGAATTGTTTTCAAACGGCAGATTGGTATAATCACCCAAAATCAATTCAATGTTCCCGTCAATATTTTTCGCGCGGTTAAGCTCTTTTGCTTTTTCTATCTGCCACTCTACAATTGTAATACCTTTAACTTTTTTTTCCGGGTACATTTTTGCAAATGTCCTGCATGGCGCGGCGAGTCCACAGCCAAGGTCATAAACAGTTTTATCGTTATCACCCAGCTTTAGGTTTTCAATCACGTAGCGGTTCATAGCATCCAGCATCTGCTCTCGCCAAAGCGGTATCATGGGGAACCTGTAATACCCGAAATGCATATTGTACTCACGGCTCCATTTGCCGTAATCAAGTCCCGTATCTTCGTAATAAGTTACAACATTCTGCGCATTTTCGTTTGTTGTAACTTCCTTAATCTGCACGTTATCAGTCTGCTCTTTGTTTTTCAGGATGGATTTCTCTGTTTATTTCGGTTTTATTGCCTTAATACTGTACATCAAAGGCATTTTTCCTTCAATTCCTTTAATTTCCCAATATCCCAGCTCATTTTGTACAGTATTATTAAAACACTTATAATAGCTGTACGGGTATTCCTTAAACTCCGTTACCTGCAGGTTTTGTTTCAGCAGAGTAGTAAAAACTTCGCTTAAAGGGTGATTCCACCCATACGATAATTGGTTTATTGCCCTGTCTTTATCAGCATAGGAGTGTCCTACTTCTTCAATAATAGGCTCAATGTTAAAATAAGAATAGTCCATCTTAACGCAGTCATCATCATACATCCATCTTACAGGGTGGAATTCCGCAATAAAGAATGTTCCGCCGGGTTTTAAAAAGTGCGAAACAATATCCGCCCATTTATCCAGATCAGGGAGCCAGCCAATTGTACCGTATGATGTAAAGACGATATCGAATTTTTTATCGAGAACATTTTTGAGGTCATACACATTTGAACATATAAATTCCGCGTCAAGCCCAAGTTCAGAGTTTAATTCCTTTGCGGCATCAATTGCTTTTTCTGCGAGATCAACACCGGTGACTTTTGCGCCTAGCCTTGCCCAACTCAATGAATCCAGCCCGAAATGGCATTGAAGATGCAGCAACGATTTGCCGTTTACATCTCCCAGTGCTTCAAGTTCTGCAGGATTAAGAGACGATTTCCCTTTTTTAAATGATGGTACGTCGTAGAATTCCGAAGCAACATGCACCGGCGTTTTTTTATTCCATAAGTCGCGGTTTACTTCTATGTATTTTTCCATGTAGACTATACTATTGCTTTTAAATTTATCCACGACCTAACTGAGGAACCAGTCAAGAAGGTCGTGGCAAACAAAATTATTGCTCTATTTGCGAGATTGCTTCCTTCCTCCCACTCCGTGGGTTTAAGGCTTGGCGTCGCTAACGCTCCTCGCAAAAAAATATATATTAAATATTAACTTTTACCTTACCCGCAATTTCTTTTGCCTTCCTGCGAAGTTCATCGGTTGATGCATCAGCTTTATCATATGCTAAGGCCACCCCCATTCTGCGGTACTTGCGTGTATTGGGTTTACCGAATATTTTAATATCAGATTTTGGATATTTTGCTGCATCTTCGAGTCCGGTGTAAACCGGCTGGGCTGAATTATCATCACCGGCAAGCACCACGGCGCTTGCGCCGGCACGTTCCAGAGTTATTTCCGGGATATCGAGTCCGAGTACAGCACGCAAATGAAGCTCAAACTCATTAAAGTTCTGTGTGCCGGCTAAGGTTACCATCCCTGTATCATGCGGTCGGGGTGAGAGCTCACTGAAATATACGCCATCCTCCGCTAAGAAAAACTCAACTCCCCATATACCAAAACCTGTAAGCGCGCGTGTGACTTTATCCGCCATCATTTGTGCTTCCGCGAGATGTTCAGTAGATATGGCGCATGGCTGCCAGCTTTCCTGATAATCGCCGCGCTCCTGCCTGTGGCCGATAGGCGGGCAAAACAGAGTTTTGCCGTTTTTTTGCGTAACTGAGAGAAGGGTAATTTCAGTAAAGAAATTAATGAATCCTTCTATTATTACTTCGTTGTAATCACCCCTGCCGCCTGTTGATGCATACTCCCATGCCCTGTCAATATCGCTTTCATTCTTAATAACAGATTGTCCCTTACCCGATGATGACATTAGCGGTTTAACAACACAGGGAATCCCGATATCTTTTACAGCCATTCTGAAATCTTCCAGTGTGGAAGCATATTTGTATGACGCGGTTTTAAGTCCAAGTTCTTTAGCCGCAAGGTCGCGGATAGCTTTACGGTTCATAGTAAAATTCGCTGCTCTTGCGCTTGGCACTACCTGTATACCGCTTTTTTCATAATCGTAAAATCTTTCTGTGCGGATGGCTTCAATTTCAGGTACAATAATATCGGGATTATGTTTAGCTACAATTTTATCCAGATCATCACCGGAAAGCATGTTGATTACCTCGCGCTCATCTGCGACCTGCTGCGCAGGTGCGTTGTTGTATGAATCGACAGCTATAACATATTGCCCCAGCCGCTTCGCGGCGATAACAAACTCTTTGCCCAATTCACCTGAGCCTAATAATAGAATTTTTTTTATCATGAAATAATTAAATGCTCATAATTTTAATTTCAAATGAGTTTATTGAGTTATTCACTTCATTTATGAAAATGTTTTTATATTAATTGCCACGACCTTCAGGTCGTGGATAAAAGCTAAAAACAAAGTGGGCTTTAGCCCTTAAGCCTTTTGAAATCCTACAATTGATTATGTGTTAGCGGCTAAAGCCGGATTATATTTGCAATGTTAACTACGACCTGAAGGTCGTGGCAATTATGATTAATTTAAAAAAGTACAATTGTATCTTTTTGTATAACTTATAAAGTCTACAAATATACACTCTGCTAATCCGAAAACCACTAACCTACTTACCTACTAACCTGCTAAACTACTTCCCGCTTCTATATTTCTCTATCAGCTTCCTCACGGGCTGGTTATCTGCATAAACGCGCCATTTGGTAATTTTGCCGTTCTCAACTGTTGCTGTCCACGAAGCCGGAATCTCAAATTTATTCTCGGCAAGTATCTTGCCATCTGTGGCAAGAGTACCCTTTGCTGTGCCGAATACTGCCACCATTCCGTTCTTACTGATGATATCTTTAACAATAACGGTATAATCAGGGAAAAATGTAAGCAGCACATCCCATGCTTTGCGCATATCAGTCACGCCTTTTGTGTCAATTCCCATGGAATCAATAAACACCGCATCACCTGAGGTCATTGCAAGCAGCCCTGTAACATCATGCTCATTTATTAGCTTGATATATTTGCGGACAATTTCAGTATTATCTATCAGAACATCATCATCATTAGCGTTTATCTTTGAATCAAGCTTATGCGCTTCATGAAGTATTCCAAGATATGTAGGCTTCAGCTCTTTTTCTGTGACCCTGAACGCCGCCTTCTTAACAATATACGCCTTTGCATCTGGTGAGCTTGATATAATATACTTTAACTCAGTACCAACGTAGTGGAGCGCAACTCCATCCTGCACGCCGTAGCCGCTATCTATTTCACCAGAAGATATCATCTTCCTGTACGCGCTGCGCAGCTCACCGCGTTTATCGTAATGCGGGCAGAAACTTCCTTCAAGGAATCCGAGGCAGCTTATTCTCCGCCATATATCATCTTTGGGATTCTGGTAGCCATCTTCAAACCAGCAAATCGCACCGGCTGACATACCACTGAGCACTATACCCTGCTTCCACGCCTTTTTTATGATGCGGTCAAGACCAGTTTTGCGCCATACCTGCATTAAAAACCTGGGACTTCCCCCGCCAACGAAGATCAGATCCTGGCTTAAAACTATCTGCTCCAGTTTTTTAAAAGGAATCGTCTTTTTTGAGAGTTCGAGATGTGTTGGCTTGCAGTTGAATTTATTATATGCGCGGTAGAATTTCGCAATATAGTCTTCATGGTCACCCCCCGCCGTTGGCAGAAATAATACTTTGGGTTTAGCCTTATTCGTCTGCAGTAAAAGATACTCATCAAGCAGAAGATTGTTAGGCTGATCTGAAAATCCCCCGCCACCCAGCGCAATTATATGCCCCTGGTTCTGTTTTGTAACATTCCTGTTGATATGCGAGGTTATCTTACGTGTAATTTTTGAAAGCGATTTTAGCATTGTTGTGAATTCGCCTTAATAAACTGTTAAATTGTTTTATGAATTGACAAAAATCGTTAAAATAAGGGAGAAATTAAATGCTATATTTATGAAATTTTGTTATTTATATGTAATTGTAATCTATAATAA
>JABFSP010000077.1 GCA_013140565.1 Ignavibacteria bacterium | reverse complement strand
ATTTTTTTCTGATTGGATGAGAAAAAATAATCTTTTTTTAATCTTTTTTTTAAAATTAGAAGGAATCTGATTGTAAAATCTCATGTCAAAAGTAAAATGTTATTGGTCAATTTTCAACCAATTAAATAAGAAAAAATATTCTTCTTAAACAATATGCAAACTCCCATATTAACTGTAAACGCTAGAGATAATGTAATGTTTGAGGTCTTATCTAGTTACTTTAATCTTAGTAACGAACAAACTCATGCAGAAATTAATGCTTTATTTAACAAATTTGTTTCGTTGCTACAGTCAAAAGGTATTGCTTATTCAGACATTAAAAATGCTTTAATCCCCCTAAAAGAGCCTAGAGAAGTATTGTTAGTTTTTGATACCAGTAAAATTAATAGTGATATGTACGGAGATTATATATTTGATAATCTATTGAAATTGTTTGATAAGAAGAGTACAAACAGTGTTATAATTGGAGACTATTTAGAAAAGCACTTTACACAAGAAGAGTTGAAGACTAATTTAGAAGAAGCACTTGGTAAGAGTTTGCTCGATTACAAACATAGCTCTCTTTATTATTTGGTTTATATTAACAATGTATCCTATGCACAATCAGAATATTTCAATTCTGAATTACTAAAAATGGATGGATTTGTTGGAGCTGCGAACTTATCCTTTCCTTGCAAATTGAAAAATTATGTATCAACAACATTAGTCCATCATTTTGTAAAAGTAAAAGATTCTATTATCATGCCTCACGAAGACGATAGGGATCCTGATGAAAATATAAATATGTATGGATATGATTTAAAAGAGAATGGCTTCAAGTCAATAAGTGTCCCTGGGGATCAATATACTGTCTTCCTATCTTATAAAATTGAACAGACTTTGGGTGATGTTCGAGATAAAGATCGACATTTTTCCATAAACTCCATGACCCCTAATGTTGAAAATGTGGACACATTTGCCGTTGTGCTTGAAGAGAAAAAATTGGAATATTTAAAAGTTAACAAAGCTGATATCTTGAAAAGATTGGAGTTAAGTAACCTTTCAATTGATGATTTCGAAAAACTTATAATGGAAAAAATAAAAAATAATTATATTTTCAATCTTGATTTCTTGGAAGAACATGGTGTTTACAAATTCAATGTTATGTTAAACTTCTATAATAAAGAAAAAAGTGATCAGAAAGCCCTTGTCTCGCTTGAGTATATATACACAGAAAAAACATTACGTGTAATAACTTTTTTTTAGATTTCTATTAACTACTTAATGTTGTGTTTGTGCTCACCAACGGGCTCCTGCTTTCCAAAGATCCAGAATGCATAAAGCCTGGTGTTTTTTATGAATTACTCCTTCTGTACATACAAAATGGTTCTAGGAAGAAGTAAAAAGAAAGAATTTGGATGAATACAATGTTTTGTCACGGGGACTAAAGTGAAGTTAGAAAAAGAATAAATAGCTTGATTTAGCAATTTTACGTTCATAATTGTTTTTATATATTACGACTTCTATTTATTAATTAAGAAAGAATATTATGGCAACCATTCCTAATTTTTTACAACAAAGTGTAAAACAATTACGAAAAAGCATAACTGGAATTGATGATAGTTATAATAATGATTGGGATATACTTGCAGAGTTGACACAAAACTCCGTTGATGCCATAAGAAAATTAGAAATAAAAACAGGGACAATTGTTATAAAAGTTGATTCTCAAAATAAAGCTATTACGATAAAAGATAACGGTATTGGCATAGCGCCTAATAGAATTCCCGATTTATTAGCACCCTTTGAAACCGACAAAGAAGAAGATGATTCAAGTATAGGGGAAAAAGGAGTTGGCTTAACCTTTGTGTTGTTTACCTGTAATGACTTTTACATAAAGAGTGGTAACGAACAAGGAACTTCCGAAGGAAGGGTAATTGATGCATATAATTGGAAAAATAGTTCTTCAACAACAACTCCTTCGTTAGTGTATAATGAAATAGAGGAACAATTTCAAGGAACTGAAGTTGTACTGAAAAAGGTTTTTGATTCTCCTTTGTTTCAATTATCATTTAATCAGCTTAAGTTTGTTTTAAGGACTAGAACAGCAATCGGCAATACAAATTCATTGTGGAATGAAGATATTAATATTGACGTTACGTTGATTCACGTAAACCAAGATGGTGATTCTAAGCAGGAAAATGTCAAATTTGGATATTGGTTACCAACAGAAATTTTAGATAAACAGAGTAAAATAGACCTAGAAGATTATTATGAATATGTCAGTAAAAGCGATAGAACGGATCATGAAAAAAGAGTTAAGTTAAAAGATAAGGTTATCTATAAAAAAATGATTTTTGATCATCATGGAAGAAATATCAAGGGGTATGCTTGTTTTGTGCCAAAAAGAAAAACGTGGGATGACTTAACTGTCGCTTATAGTATTGCAACACCAGAACAAATATCTAATTCAGAATGGGTGGATCGATTTAGCTATGTTACTTTTCATTCCGGTATTTTTACTTCCGTAAAAGGAATGCCCACTGGTATTTCCGTTGATACTCCGATTACTGGCGCTCAAGGAGCTTGGCCGCAGGTCTTTATACTTTTTGAAGACAGACTGCTTAAATTCGATATTGGTAGAAAATCAATTCATGGAATGCAAGCTAAGATATATAAAAACTACGCTAAAGAGGTGTTTAGAGAGTTTCAGCGTCTTTCAAAATATATTTCAGGCGATGTGGTAATAGATTCACAATGGGATAAAGATGAAATTTTTGCTGAAATTGAAAATTTATTACCATTAGACGTGCCTGGGACTTCGTTTATAAAAACACCTCGTGATCAAGAAGCTAGTGTTGCTGGAATATTCTTTGAATGTTTGGGAAATGATCGAATAACAAATATTGTTCCTTTGGTAGCAGGTTATAAAAATAAGTATGATTTATATGCTCTGTGGGGATCAAGAAAGGTTGTAATTGAATTTAAAGCTAAATTATCAAAAATTCTTATAGATTTTAATGATGAAACTAAGCTTTTTAACGAAGTTAATTGTGTGGTTTGTTGGAATGTAACAGAGGATGATGCACAAGAATTTCATAAAAAAGGTATTGGTGTTGAAGAAATAAGCTCTAGTACGTTACCGGGTTCGGTTTCCTCTTCCTTTCCACATGCAACACATAAACTTACATTATCTGGTTTTGTTTCCCCAGTTTATGTTATTGATATGAAAATAATTGTCGAAAAAGAATAATTATATAATGGTTTTTATTTAATCTTTGTTTCTGACATTCTCAAACCCTTATCGGCTCTTTTTAAGCTCTTAATGTTTTCATCTGTCACATTCTCTCCACATATCATAACTCCCACTGATTCATATTATGTCAAATTTTCCTGCTTTTTGATTAATTTTACATTATGAGGTGTACTATTTCCTAGAAAAATTAATTCTTCCTATGAAAAAAGAAAAGAATATACCACAAATAGAGAATTTCCCGTAGCTTAAATCATTTGCGTTATGTGTCGCTTCTACCCAAAAAGAAACCGTTGAAAGCGGGAGAAAGTTGCCTTTTGATTACCCTAAAAACTCACTCGCTTTATCCATGATTTTAACAAATGCATTCTCTGTTTCTGCGGAGTGTTTTTCAGCCAGCGAAAACGGGTTTACATGTGAATACGGGTATGGAAAGTCTTCTATATCAACCGTAATTTTTATATCGCGCATTTCGCCCTGCAGAGTGTTCATCACTTCCACGGGCGGCACAACGGAATCCTGCTTCAGCGTAACAGCGCGTATGCGCCGGGCTGCGCCCGAGATGCGGCTTTCGCGAAGCTCTTTGTAATGGTGGTACAGCAGCATCGATTTAAAATAACCTTCCTCCGGATGCTCACTGCTTAAGTAATGATCAAGCCTTGGCGTACTTTTAAAATTATTGTTCAAGAGTTCAAGGTAATAACTCCCCAACGCTGATGCCGCATGAGCATCAAGGATATATTTTGATATCGGGTACATTCTGTCCAATGTAGCACCGCCGCAGAATGCGAAAAGTTTAGAGCTCTCTGTTAAACCCCCGGCGCCTGCCATTATGAGTATAAGCCCAAAATACGCGCCAATTGAATAACCAAATACATCAGCGGTGGTACCTTTTGCAAATCCGGTAACCCTGCCCTGGTTTAGTTCATGCAGAAAAGTTGTGACATCAATGTAGCTTTGCAAACCTGACCAGAAGAAGCGCTGTGGATTCGCCTCGAGCCTTGAGCTTATCGCCGCATTTACAAACGATGTGTGACTGTTAAGCAGATCGGTATGTGCGCGTTCTTTGGCTGCCGCGTTCATTTGCGCGGGGCGGGTCCACTCTTTTGGCGCGCGGTCCATATGGAACGCAAGCGGGAATAATATAACAGGCTTGCCTGTATTCTTAAGCAGGCGGTAAGCCCAGGGCAGGTATTTATCCCATTTCTTTTCGTTGAGTCCGTGGAATAATATTATCGCGTCCTTTGTTTCTGCGGGTGCTGCTTTATTTATTATTATATAATCAAACTCTTCGTTGCATAAAATTTCGCTATCCTGAACGAGAAGTATCGATCTTTCTTCGGTTTCGGGCAATCCTTCGTATGTTGATTCTCCGTCAAAGCTTTTATCGTGCCTCGCGCAATGATAACTTTTTCTGCCGGGCAATACCGCAGCCCCTTTGGAAAAAAATTTTTCACGGGTTATCTTTATTTCCAGTTCAGGGATATTAATTTCCCGTTCCGCGGAAGCAAATTTTTGTTTAAGCAAATTATATAATTCAAGGTAGGGTAATTCTTTCATATCTGTAAATTTATATATTTTAAATATTTTGTTAACCTGTTGAATTTCTGTCCCGGCTTATTTCTATGTCCGCGGAGTAACTTGGAGCCTGTAATCTGGAATCTGTAATTTGTAATCCAAAACCCCTTCACGCCAGAAGCTCAACCGCTTTTTCGATCTGTTCGGTTGTACCCATCAGCACAACTGTATCGCCTTCTATCAGTAAAAAATCAGCCTGCGGATTTGGTATGTGCTGCTCTTCGCGAATAACGGATATTACCGTAGCCCCGGAGTTTGTCCTTATCCCAAGCTCCGCTATGGACTTCCCTTTACCGCCGCACTTGCCGGTTATAACAAACTGGTGTATATCAATTTCCGCGGGAATTTCCCTGTTGATCTTATCCGAAATTCTTTTGCTGTCTGCAATGTTCTCTTCGGGAGTGCTTTTATCTCTTATCATTGCGTAGCGCTTGCTGTGAAGTACGCTCAGTTCACGGTTAATAGCTTCTTTACTGTAGCCGTAGGCAGTCATTACTTTGGCCAGTATTTCAATTGAAGTTTCATATTCTTCCGCAAAAACTATATCTGCGCCAAGCTCGTAGAGCTGGTCAATTTCAGTTACGTACTTGGTGCGCGCAATTATAAGTATCTTCGGGTTCATAAACCGCGCTGTTGCCACAGCGTGATCGATAACAAGTGAGTCGCTGATAGCAAATGTAATAACCTTTGCGGTTTTAATGGCGGCCGCCTCGAGTATTTTTCTTTTTGTTGCGTCACCGTAAATTACCTTATGTCCTCTTTTATCAGCTTCTTTAACATTATCGGGGTTCATCTCAACAATTATAAACGGTATCTTCCGGCTGTTAAGTACCTTCGCAAGGTTCCTGCCGTTGAGTCCATAACCAACAATTATTACGTGGTCTTCGGGCGGAGTTTTGGCAGTATCAATCTGTGAATTAAGCGCCGTCTTTTTTTCTTTCCTTTTTAACCATCCGCCAACAAACGCTCCTTTTTCCGCGCGCGTTGCTATGCCCGGCGAAAGTGAAAATGCGAATGGCGAGAACATCATTGTGAGTATTGAAGCTGAAAGGAAAAGCTGGAACATATCTTCGTTTAAAATAGAGTAACCCAGTCCAAGTTTTGCGAGCACAAACGAAAATTCACCCGCATGCGCAAGCCCCATAGCGGATATGACCGCCACCCTGAACGGGTATTTTAAGAACAGAACAAATACCAGTATCACAATTGCCTTAAGCAGAAATATTCCGGCGCCAAACATCAGTACATCCGGGATATTTGTCATTACAAAATTGAAGTTCAGAAGCATTCCCACTGAAATAAAAAATATACTATTGAAGCTTTCTTTGAACGGCAGAATATCGGCAACTACCTGGTGGCTGTAACGCGATTCAGAAATTATAAGTCCCGCGATAAACGAACCAAGCGCAAGCGAGAGCCCGAGGTAATTTGTTAAAAATGCCATGCCTATGCACATAAAAAGCGAAGTAAGTATAAATATTTCCTTAAGCCGCGTTTTTACAATAACATTAAGTATAAAAGGCATTACCTTGCGCGCAGTAAAGAATATTATGTTTATCGAAACGAACGCGATACCCGTCTGCAGCAGGTTCGAGCCGAGATCCGAGCCTTCCTTAAGCGCCAGTATCGGCGTTAATATCACCATCGGCACTACACAAAGATCCTGGAAAAGTAAAATTGCAAGCTCTATCTTGCCGTGGGGTGAATCTATCTGTTTTTTATCCTGAAGCAGCTTCAGAACTATTGCTGTTGAGCTGAGCGAAACAATGAATCCGAAAAATATCGATTGCGCAAACGTAAGATTGAACAGCAATGCAACTCCTGCGACCACAACAACCGTAAATACTACCTGTCCACCTCCGGCAAAAATTATCAGGTTCTTTATGCGGTTGAGTTTCTTTATTGAAAACTCAATGCCAATTATAAACATCATCAGCACGATACCAATTTCAGCGAGAAGTTCTATATCATGGGTATTTTTAATAATGCCGGTTGTATACGGACCGATAATAATGCCCGTAAGCAAAAATCCAACTACAGATGGAATTTTTAACTTACTGCAGATAACAATTATCACAACTGCAGAAAATAATATTATTACTATGTCCTGGATTAACTGCAAATATTTTTTTCTCTGATTATAATTTTAAAATTTATGTTTTGGGAATATATAAAGGGTTTTGAATTTACCTGCAACCTGTAACTATACCGACATCAATTCTTTCGCGCTCTTAATGCTGGCATCCGTAACCTTCTCACCGCTTAGCAGTTTTGCAACTTCAATAACCTTCTCGTTTTTATCCAGCGGGCGGATTTTTGTTATAGTTGAGTTACCTTCCGTCTCTTTTTCAACCAGCAAGTGCTCATCTGCAAGGGCGGCTATTTGCGCTAAATGGGTAATGGCTATCACCTGGCGGAAGCCCGATAGTCCCTTCATAACCCTGCCCACCTTCTGCGCAATGCGGCCGCTGATACCGGTATCAATTTCATCGAAGACCAGGATATCAACCTTATCGGCGCCTGCTAACACTGATTTCACCGCAAGCATAATACGCGATACTTCCCCACCCGAAGCCGTCTTGCGCAGCGAAGAAAATTCATCACCCTTGTTTATCTTCACCATAAACTCAACATCATCATATCCATTTTTATTAAGGACTTTGCTCCCCTCTCCTTTTAGGAGAGGGGTTGGGGGTGAGGTCACTTCCACCATAAATTCCGCATTTTCAAATCCAACTTCCTTTAATATTTTAACAATTTCAACTTCAAGCTGTTTTGATTTATCCTTACGCGTTTTTGATAGCTCGCCTGCTTTTTTAAACAGGTCTTTTACTAATTCATCAATTTCGGCTTTAAGATTCTTTATCGTCTCGTCAAAATTATCCACCAGGCTCAGATCTTTTTCAAGCGTTTCTTTAAGCTTAATAACTTCATCAATTGAGCCGCCGTATTTTTTCTTTAGGAACTGCAGCTTATATAAACGCTCGCGTATTTCTTCTACTCTGGCCGGATCAAAATTCAGGTTTTTAAGCAGTGATTCAATCAAACGGCTTGCTTCGCGCAAAGCGGTTGTTGATTCGCTTACATCACCCAGGATTTTCTGAATATCTGAATTATACTCCCCTATTTTTCCGAGCTCTTTTTCAACAATTTTAATTCTCTCAAGTACGCTGCCCGAATCATCATACAAATTTGCGTATGCAAGTGTTAATGATTCCCTTATGCCTTCAATATTTTCGCCGGTCTTAAGTTCATTTTCTAATTCATCATCCTCACCTGCCTGCGGGTCCGTTTCGTGAATTTCCTTTAGCTGAAAATCTATAAAACTTCGTTTATTATCAAGGTCACTTTTCTTTTTGTTAATTTCATCAAACTCACTTTGTTTTATTAACAGTTGTTCATAACCCTGTTTATAACTATTCAGCTTATCTTCAAACTTTTTGCCTTCTTTTTTTATTAAGTATGAATCAACCAGCTCAATATGCACTTCCTTTTTTAACAATGACTGGTGTTCATTCTGCGAGTGAATATCAATTATCACCTCGCCCAATTCTTTCAATTCGTTGGTACCAACAGGTGTATCATTTATAAAACACCGGCTGTAAGCCTTGGTATATAATTCACGCCTTATTATCAGGTTATTACCAATTGATTCAATTTCATGCTCATTTAAAATCCCGCCAATTGCTTTTGAATTTTCCTTTGATATGCTCACAATCCCTTCAATTATCATCTTATCCTTATTTTTACTGATAATGGAATAATCAGCCCTGCCGCCCAATAATAAATTAAGCGCATTGATAAGTATAGATTTACCCGCACCGGTTTCGCCGGTAATTATGTTAAATCCTTTTGAAAGGTCAATTTCAATGTTCTTTAACAGCAGATAATTTTTTATTGTGAGTTTTTCTAGCATTAACCCTGAACAAAACAATTTTAAAATTATAAAATAACATCAATACAACAAAACACCATTTAACTATTTATTTATCCCGCCTGTT
>JABFSP010000075.1 GCA_013140565.1 Ignavibacteria bacterium | reverse complement strand
GTATTAATGATAAAATTAAAACCCGCTGAAGCAGATACTATTAATTGAGTAACATTTAGCAATATAATAGTAAGTTAAAAATCATTATTTTTGCTGTTCCAAAAGAAAATAAATAATCACAATATTATGTCCATCCAAAACGGAAAAAAAGCAAGTCCATTACTGAACAAAAGTACATCAAAAAAAGAGTGGCTAAAAACCGCTGAAGAGCTTCCTACAACTGATATGAAGTTCACTTCACTGAGCGGAGAAGAAGTTGAACTGCTCTATACCCCCGAAGATGTAAAGAACATCGATCATGATTCAGAAATTGGCTACCCCGGAGAGTTCCCCTATACACGCGGAATTCATCACAATCTGTACCGCGGTAAGCTGTGGACAATGCGCCAGTTCGCGGGCTTTGGCTCACCCGAAGATACCAATGAGCGTTTTAAGTACCTGCTTGCCCATGGGCAAACGGGTCTTTCAACAGCGTTTGATATGCCAACACTTATGGGTTGGGATTCAGATGACGAACTTGCCGAAGGTGAAGTTGGTATTTGCGGCGTTGCAATATCTTCGCTTGACGACATGAAGGTGCTGTTCAACGGTATACCATTGGATAAAGTATCAACTTCTATGACAATAAACTCACCGGCAGCAATGATGCTGGCTTTTTATCTGGGAGTTGCCGAAGAACAGGGCGTACCATTTGATAAATTACAGGGTACAATGCAGAATGATATTTTAAAAGAATACATCGCACAGAAAGAATTCATCTACCACCCGGAGCCTTCGATGAGAATTATTGTTGATATGATTGAGTACTGCAAAGATAATGTTCCCAAATTCAACCCGGTATCAGTAAGCGGTTACCATATCCGCGAAGCGGGTTCAACCGCTGCGCAGGAACTGGCATTTACATTAGCGGATGGTTTTGCATACATTGAAGCGTGCATTGCACGCGGCATGGATGTTGATTCATTCGCGCCCAGAATTTCATTCTTCTTCAATTCACATTTAGATTTCTTCGAGGAGATCGCGAAGTTCCGCGCTGCAAGGAAAATTTACGCAAAACGCATGCGCAACAAATACGGCGCTAAGAATCCCAAATCATGGACACTGCGTTTCCATACACAGACAGCGGGATGTTCACTCACAGCTCAGCAGCCTGAAAATAATATTGTAAGGACAGCCATCGAAGCTCTGGCAGCAGTACTTGGCGGCACGCAGAGTCTGCACACAAACTCAATGGATGAAACGCTTGCGCTGCCATCTGATAAAGCTGTAAAAATTGCCTTAAGAACCCAGCAGATAATAGGATATGAACACGGTGTGATAAATACGGTAGATCCACTCGGCGGCAGCTATTATGTTGAAGCATTGACAAAGAAAATGGAAGATGAAGCCGAAAGATATTTCGAAAAAATTGATGCGCTTGGCGGCGTAATTGCTTCAATTGAAGCCGGATTCTTCCAGAAGGAAATTGCTGACGCTGCTTATCATTACCAGTTAGAGCTTGATAAAAAAGAAAAAATTGTAGTCGGCTTAAACGACTTCATTGAAGAAGATGAAAAAATAGATATCCCGATTCTGAAAATTTCAAAAGAAGTAGAACGTGTTCAGGTAACAAGATTAAAAGAAATGAAAGCATCACGTAACAATGAAAAAGTACAGGAAACACTTGCCGCTATGGTTCAGGCAGCCAATGATAACCTGAATCTTATGCCGAGAATTCTTGACTGCGCAAGGAACCATGTTACTCTTGGCGAAATGTGCAACGCGCTTAAGGAGCCGTTCGGCGTTTACGAAGAACAGGCTGTATTTTAAAACTATAATACATGAAAAATTTACATCTCCCGTTAGTAATAGAAGAGGACGAAGACGGCTTTTTCATTATCAGTTGTCCATCTTTCAATGGCTGTCGCTCATACGGCAAGACCATTGATGAGGCTTTATCAAATATCAGGGAAGCTATTGATCTTTGTTTAGAAGAAACATCACTACTTAAATAAATTGTTCAAAAATACTGATAAGCACATTTTAACAATAATTATCCTTTACATATTTATACAGGTTGCTTATTTAATTACGGAATACACCATCGCAGGCGGAAGTTTTGGCTTACCGCTGGATGACGTATGGATACACTTCCGCTTCGCGGAAAACTTCGCGCATGGATATTTTTACCAGTATAACCCGGGCGAGCCGACCCCGGGCACTACTTCACCATTATGGGTAATTGTACTTGCGGTACCCTTTCTGTTCTCACAGAGCCTGATACTCCCTTATGCGTTATTTGTCAGCTCACTTTTTTTCCTGTTGGCGCTCATTCAGTTATACAAATTATGCATAAAGCTTGGTTTTGAGGGCGTAACCTCACTGCTGATCACGCTGGTCACAATGGCAGCCGGCAGGCTGCTCTGGTCGTCACTTTCGGGAATGGAAATAACTCTGTTTGTACTGCTGAGTGTTCTCATATTCAGCAGTCATTTAAAAGAAATTACAACCGGTAAAGTATCTTTGGTAACAGGGTTATTACTCGGCATTGCCGCAAATACCCGACCCGAAACATACTTGCTTGCTGGTCTGTATTACCTTACTTCATTATTCTTTATACGCAGCAAACTAAAAGGGAATTTCCCGAAGCTTATATTATCAGGGGCAGTATTTTTAATTCTTATGCTTCCCTATCCTTTGTTTTCTTATATTTATACAGGGGGATTTTTACCCAATACCTACGAAGGACAGGTTGGCGCAGCACAGTATCTGCCAAGCTTTGATTTTATTAACGCAACAGCCCGGATGTTTGCAAAAGATAATTTCATTATCTTTATCTTATGGGGATTAAGCACAATATATTTTGTTTATACAATTTTTAAGAAGAAAATTGACGGCAATTTCCTTTTAATAAACCTGTGGATATTAATGCTGCCCCTGGTTTCATCAATTGTTGCCCCTAACTGGCGGCACCATGGCAGATATTTAATTCCGCTTATTCCATTTATTAACATATCCGCAATATATATATTGCGTAAGCTGCATGCGTATTACGAATCCAAAGGTTACAGGCGTTACACTTTGTTCAGGAAAGGTACAATTGCACTGGTACTTATTGCTTCAATTAACAGCGGCGTGCTGTATGCCGGGGTATTGGGCTGGAACGTCGAAAATATAAACAATCAGCAGGGCAAAATTTCAGCCTGGCTGAAAGAAAACCTCCCCGGTGAAACCGCCTTCGGCATGAACGATATTGGTTACATAACATTTGTAACTAAAAAATACGTGGTTGATATGGCAGGTTTGGTTACCCCGGAGGTATTCGGTTTCCAGAAAATGAGTTATGAAGAGGGCACAATAGCGCTGTTCAAATTCCTTAAAGCAAAGGGAGTAAATTATATAATTATTTATCCAACCTGGTTTGGGTACATAATGGACCATTATTCGGGAGCATTCACGCAGGTTCACAGCCAGAAACTTGAAAAGAATACAATCTGTGGCGGCATCGAAATGATGGTATATAAAGTTGACTGGGATAAGATCCCATTGAAATAAATTTACATTCTGCACAAGAAGTTTTCATTATAAGTGCATTTTCAACGTCAGGACGTAAGTCCTGACGGCACGAGTTTACAAAATAACAAATAATATCATACTGCAATATATCTGATAAATGATAATCCACCTTTTAAAACTTATTCGCCCCAAACAATGGATCAAAAACTTTTTCGTTTTTGCTCCGCTGTTATTTTCGCGGCATATTTTCCATTTGGAGTATGTCATACCCTCCATTGCGGCATTCATAATATTTTCGCTGGCATCAAGCGCGGTGTATATTATTAATGATATAATGGATGTTGAAAGCGACAGGGTCCACCCCAAGAAAAAATACCGCCCGATCGCATCAGGGGAAGTAAGCGTAAAACAGGCGATGGTTTTCCTTGTGATAATCGTTATCGGCATCGCAGCAGGACTCATCTTCCAGCGGCCCGTATTTTCGTTTGTGATAGTACTTTACCTTATAACAAACCTGCTGTATTCATTAAAGGTAAAATCAATAGTACTGCTTGATGTATTTTTTATATCGTTCGGGTTTATGCTGCGTGTACTTGGCGGCGCAGCCGCTATAGGTGTTTCGGTATCAAGCTGGATGATACTTACCACAATTTTTATTTCACTCTTCCTTGCGATATCAAAACGGCGCAGTGAGCTCTCACAAATTGTGAACAAAGAAAATATTGATAAGCAGCGCAAAGTCTTAAAGGAGTATTCCGTTGAATTTGCCGACCAGATAAACACAATAGCGGCAGCGGGAACTATAATTTCATACGCCCTTTACACGGTTTCTGAAAGAACTGTGTATACATTCGGCACAGAAAAGCTGATTTACACAACACCGTTTGTGATATACGGTATATTCCGATATATGTACCTGATGCACCAGAAAAATCTTGGTGAGTCACCTACATCAATTGTCACAAAAGATATCCCCATAATACTTGATGTACTGGCATGGTTCGGGTTTTCAATACTCATTATATACAGGCAAAGCATACCGTACCTGCCGCAGCTTCTGCAGAAACTTTATCCTTAATTTACCGCATTGAAGCGATATAAAGCAGAGCTGCTTTTATTCCTCACTGCCACCATATGGGCAGGCACTTTCCCCATAGTAAAAATTTCAATGGCTACAATTCCCCCGTTCTATTTTGTGGGGATAAGATTCCTGATAGGCGCATTGCTGTTTACGCTAATATTTTTTGGCAGGTTGAAATTCACCTCCCCCGGCATAATTAAAGCCGGCTTACTGCTTGGATTTTTCCAGTTCGCTGGATTCTGTACACAGACCATCGGCATGATATACACCACCGCGTCAAACTCCGCCTTAATCACAGGCATAACAATACTGATAGTACCCTTTGCGCAGTACGCAGTTGTAAAAAAAAAGGTACATATAGAAAACTGGATAGGCGTTGCCGTTGTGCTGGCAGGTTTATACCTGCTTACACAACCTGATGTAAACGGACTTAATATCGGTGACCTTATCACAATGTTTTGCGCGTTTGCATGGGCATTTTACATTATTTACGTTGATGTATATACAAACAAATATGATATAATTACGCTGATATTTATACAGCTTTGGTTTGTTGTTATTGCCGCAGGCGGTACAGGACTTATTTTTGAGGACTTCACAGCCATAGCATTTACGCAGAACGAAATACTATCATTATTATATATGGGCATTCTTGCAACATTTGTTACAACCATACTGCTTAACAGGTTCCAGAAAGATACCACGCCCATTCGGGCAAGTATTATTTATACATGGGAGCAGCCTGCGGCTGTGCTGCTTGCGGTAATTTTCATTAATGAACATTTCTCGCCCTGGCAGTTATTAGGCGGCGGCATAATGGTTGCGGGAATATTATTTTCAGAGACGTATGAGTATTTTAGGGGAAACAAAAAGCTCATCGGATGATTTAAAATCATCCGATGAGTTAAAACCATTTCATTATCTCACTATTTTACAAGGATCATTTTCTTGATGTCAACAAAATTGCCCGCTTGTATTCTGCAAAAATAAACTCCGCTTGAAAAACTTGAAGCATTCCATTTAACCTTATAAGATCCGGCATTCTTAAACTCGTTTTCTGATAATACTGCAACTGCTCTTCCTAATACATCGTAAACTTTCAAAACTACATTTGAATTTTTTGGAATATCAAATTCTATAGTAGTATACGGATTGAACGGATTGGGATAATTCTGGTGCAATCTAAACTCTCCCGGAATTGATGTACCTATATTTTCTATTCCGATAACTCTTACTGTATCAAGTAGTTTATAAACTCTCCTGTCTCTTGTGACTGCTAAAGAATATATTGTTTCATTGTTTAATCTAACGGCATCCAATGATTCAAGATCAATGCCTGGTCCACCAGTCATTGTTCTCCATGTTAATCCATCATCAGTTGAACGGATTAATACAAATTCACTGCAGCCATATATGTTTGAAGTCCCCTGAATCCACCTCATTGATTTTGAATAATAATAAGTTGTAGAATACGCTATACTCCAGTTTATACCTGAATTTGTTGTCCTGTAAATCCAGGAGTTTGCATTTTCCTGTCCGAAGAAGACGCCGATATTGTTATCCTGTGAGAACTGAATCGAAAACGGACCCCCATATCCAACATTTACATCTCTCACAATCCAATTCAATCCGCCATTAGTTGTATTTATAATTTTTGCTAATCCTCCCAGGAGATTTAATACACCAAACCAAGCACGGTTTGAATCAATTACAGTCATTGACCTATCTGCGCAACTAAACCCATAGTTTTCAAATTCCCATATTTGCCAATTAAGTCCTCTGTTTGTAGTCTTAAGAATCCTTACTCCATTCCACATACCGTTGATTGCCATATCCCCAAAAGCATATCCAATTTGAGGATCCTGTTTACTAAACATGATCTCTTCCACATACCCTGTATCGGCAATATGTAGCTGTAATGTCCAGTTAATTCCTCCATTAGAAGAATAATATATTTCTTCCGGATGTGATGTTCCCAGCCAAACATTCATTGAATCTGTTGCAGCAATACATTGACCTCTTATTGCAGGATTCAAATCAGATTGAACCATTCTCCAACCGATAATCGTCCTTCTGCATATATATGGTGAACGGTAATTCTGATTAATCAGCATAATTCCAAAAGCCCATGAAATTGATGAATCGACAACACATACTTGTCGTACTATTGGCGAATGTACGCTGTCGTATGGCATAATAGCTTCCAGTGACCATTGAGAAAATATATTGATAGAGAGAATAAAATACAGGGATATTAAAAAGGATTTTTTCATAACAATTACTCTTTTTGAAAAAACTTTTCCATATAGTACTGGAAAGAAATATCAGAAACTATACAAAAATAATAATTTAGCAGTTTCTGAAAAATGATTTATGTCACGTTTTAACGTCAAAAAGGGGCTTTAAAGCCCCTTTTTGGTTAACCTTATTTATTTTATAAGAACCATTTTTTTAGTCGATACAAAATCACCTGATTCCAGGACATAAAAGTACACTCCGCTTGGGTAATTTTCACCAATAAAAGTCGTTTCGTATTCACCTGCTATTTGATATCTGTTTACAAGTGTAGCAATTAGCTGGCCTAATGCATCATATACATTTAAGGTAGTATTTGCGTCATTAGGAATGCTGTACTTTATAGTTGTACTGGGATCACCCCCGTTGTTGGTGTTTAGCGAAGCGTCACCAACAACAAAAAAAATTATCTTCTGAACTATCAGCTCTTCGCTTGGAAGCCTGGAGGTTAAAGGATTTCTTTCCCAAAATTGGTATTTCCTATCCCTGGCTCCTACAAAAAATGTTTTTAATTTTTCCGGATCTTCATCCTTTAATTTGAGTTTCATTTTCTGAGCAGTGTATTTCAGAAAATCCCGCTGAACGTCTTCCTTTTTCCTGTCATTTGCAATATTCCAAACTACATGAATATGGTTTGGCATTATCACAAAGGCGTATATTACAGTTCGCTTATCTGAAACAAGAAATTTCATGCTCGAAATTATTATATCTTTATAAAGGTCATCCAGAAGCAGGTGCTTCCAGTTTAGTATAGTTGCCGTAAAAAAACTAATGTATTGCAAGCCTGTTCAGTTATTTTTACAAATATAATAGTTGTTGGTGACAACACCAACAACGGGGGGAAAATCTGTTTACTTCTTTCCTGTGGGGATATAATATGTTAATTTAAGCTGGGGAGTGAAGAAGCTGTGACTGGTGCGCTCAGCAGATGTTACACTTCCGCTTTCACTCTCATACTTCGGATAAAAGATATTGTAATCAAGCATCAAACCGATCGTCATTTTTTTGCTGAGCTTATACTCCGCCCCAAAACCCGCGTTAATACCAAATGATTTCACATCATGGTTATTATTATCCGTTGTTACTGTCGCATGAAAGAGTCCGTCTTCGATGTGTTCAAACTGGTATACTCCTGCGCCAATTCTAACTACCGGCTGTATAACAGCCTTACGGAACATATGCCCGAAATTGTATACTGCATTCAGTGATGCTGATAGTGTCAGCCAGAGCGGGTCTTTACCTGCGGGCTTATATTTATCTTTGTAGTAATTATATCCGCCGTAAAGAGTACCCTCTATAGCAAAACCTTTTGTGAAGAAATAACTTACACCCAGCCCGAATTGTGAACCGGTGTTCAGGATATCCGTTGTATTTATGGTTGCTGAATAATCTCCGCCGGTGGGGATATTCCCGCCGCCGTAGAGTGAAATACCGATCTTCCCTTTTAAACTGTTTTTTGATACCTGCGCATTGACCATAAAAGGTAATACCAGTATAAGTAATGCTGTTATAAGTTGTTTCATTTTCTTTATATATGTTTAATTTTCATTTATATGTTTATTTTTATTTTGGTTTAGTAAATAATTTCAAATTTAGCTTTCCGGTGTAAAATTACAAAAGTAAATTATTCCAAAAATTAAAAACGGAACAATACCGCTTTCACTAAAAAACAGAATATTTCACAGAATTTTGCGGTTTTTGTAAATTATATATTTAATTAAGATGCTGTTATTTTTTAGAATATTTTTTGGCATTTTTATAAGTTTTAGATATTCTCATTAACTAACCTGTTTTTTTCATTCGAACATCTAACTCTGCATCAAAGATAGTTTTCTTAAATAAGCGCGGCAAATAAATTATTTCACAAAACTAATCAGTAGATTTAAATTATTTTATGGCAATATTATTGATTGTGGCTTATTTTTTGAAGTTTTTCAGATATGTGAACTAATCAGAATGTATAGGTA
>JABFSP010000291.1 GCA_013140565.1 Ignavibacteria bacterium | reverse complement strand
CTGTTTATCAATTCAACTGAAATTTAATACCGGAAACTGCATTTTTTTGCAAATAAACATAAATTTACAAACGGTTACATTAAAACAGGAACACGACAGCCTGAGATTTGTTTCAAGAGGTACAGCAGCGGTAAGAACCGCTGAAATTTTTCATAAATCTTCCAAAAAGGAGTAATATCAAATGTTTAAAAAAACCATCTTAGCTGCGTTCTTTGTTTTCGCGGCATTTTTTGCTCAAACAGTCAATACCTATAGTCAGGATGATGACCTGGGTTCAATCAAGATCGTTATTCCGGATATATCTATTGGAAATTCTGATGGGTATGATTACGAAGGTTACGATAAATATGGGTATGACAGGCAGGGATATAACAGGGAAGGCTATAACCAGAAAGGTTATAACAGAGAAGGCTATGACAGGAACGGGTATGACTATTACGGTTATGACAGACAGGGATACAATATAAACGGTTATGACAGAAATGGTAATTACAAATACAACACTCAGTACTATGAAAAGGAAAAGAAACATAGGCACGAAGATAATGGTAAACATAAAGGATGGTATAAGAACAAAAAGAATAAACATAACGATAAGCATGACGACGATGATGACTAAAGAAAGAAGTATTTTATTTAGTAGTATTGAATGGATTGTATAAATAGCTGAAATTGTTTCCTCCGTATTGGCTATGGTTAATTGACAAAAGAGAGCCTGAAAAGCTCTCTTTTTTTATTAGTTTGAGTTCGATTCCGGTGGAAATTTTGAATAATTACATCAAAATACCAGATTCGTACTAATTATGGTTTTTTATATAGTTAGAGGATTTATTAAATTTGCAGTAAGTAAAGACTTAAGTTTGAAATCAATTAAAATGATATATAAAATAACAATTACGATCTTACTCTTAAACATTCAATTATTTACACAGCAGGGTGTATTGTTTAAATCCCCCTCGGGAAATATTACATTACCTTCAGTATTGATTGAAGAAAGCGGAACCCCGAAATCAAGCGGTATGGGGATAATTGAATCAAAGTGGATACAATCTACATCTTCAGACGCAGAAGCTTTGCTTCAGTCATTTTCTTCCTCAAACGAAGTTGGTATAAAGAAGATGATCAATGATATTCTTATCAGCGCCAGCATTCCTGATGATAAAATAAATAAATTATCTGTTAATTTTTCAAGCTCCGGAATTGAGGAGAGGGGTATTGATAAGGATTCTGTGAAGTTCAGTGATGACTTCGCGGTGAAGTATCCTGCAGAAAATATGTTTTTGATCACAAAATTGTACCGTACCAAAAGCGTTGTCATTGAAATTACAGAAGCAGGTTCAACAGAGTTTGACCCCGCGGTAATGAGCGCACTATCGGAAGGATTAAGATTCGGAAATAAAACTGAATCTGCTAATGAAAATAAACTAAGAATAGAAATAGTAAGCCTTGTGTTTGCTTATGAGAATGTACCGATGACAATCGGCAGGATAGCTGACCGGAACTTAGTAGTTCCTGAATATTTTGCAACTGATATAGGAATTAATTCAATTGGAAATATGACAGTAACAGAATTCGGACCGAATGATTATTTTGTAAAGATTGTCTCACCGGCTGTTAACGCGCCGGTTGAATTTAAAATATCCAGCGCAAATCCAACAGCCAATTTTAAAGTGGGCGGCAAGGAAAGTTATACAATTAAATATCTTGATATAAGCGGAAATAAAGTCACATTTTCAATTTCAGGTTTTGCGGTTAGTTATCCGTAAGTAATAAGTACAGATCTAAAATTCTAAAGAGAGCTTGAGCAGGCTCTCTTTTTTTGTTACACAATCAATTAAGCAAATGATTTCACAATTCTTTGCATTTCAATTTTACTCATTTATTTTTATTTTTGTATAATCATAAGGGATCTTTACTCTAAAAAAGTACCCTCAAAACTATTATCATCAATTACTAATGCAATTCAGACTCAAAAAATCAACCATCGAAGATGCCGGGATAGGTGTTTTTTCAACCTCATTTATTAAGCAGGGCGATAAGCTTCATACTTTATTCCACGAAAACGATGTCATCTGGGTATCAAACGAAGATTACGAAAAACTGAGCATTTCCAGTGAGTTAAAAGAAAATTTTTCAATTCAATTTGAGGACGGGTATTCAATGCCCGGTGATTTTAACCGCATCAGTGTAGGCTGGTATCTGAATCACTCCGATAGTCCGAATCTGCATTCAGACGAAGAGTACGAGTACTATGCATCGCGTGACATTAAACCGGGTGAAGAACTTTTTATAGATTACGAAGGATTGTAAAATTAAAAAGCCTCTCATATTAAATATGAGAGGCTTCAAATAGGATCGGGCAGGTTATACCCTTGCCCTCCTAAAACTTATACTTATCATACACGCTCCTTTCTCAGTGGGTCTGCTTATGAATTCCCCACAAACCAATATAACTAAAATTTAATGTAATTTGTCCCCAATTTTAAGAAATTTCTAATAATTTTTTTTAAAGTAATATAAATCAAAAGGAATAAATCTGGTTGTAAATAAAAAACCCGCATTTCATTGCGGGTTTAATTAATCTATTTTTTTGCTTTCTGATTTTCGCCTTTCTGCGCTCTTTGCATTTGACGTTTGACATTTCACGTTCTGCGCATTTTGCAGTCCCGCGTTTCTACATAGCGGGATCACTTAATCACTTAAAACTATTCAATGCTTTCATATAATTAGCTCTTTCAAAAGCGCCGGGATTTGCAACTGACTTATGGCTCATTGAACCTCTCATCATTTTAAGTGACTCATATTCATGTTCTGTCATCCATTTTTCCATATCTGCAAGTATTGTCTTAATATGGTCTATCCCGTATTTATGCAAAGCGGCAAATATCTGCGTTACGGCGGCGCCTGTCATTGTGAGTTTTAACACGTCTTCCGCGGTGTTTACGCCGCTTGTAGCAGCAAGTGAGGCATTTATTCTGCCGTATAGTATCGCTATCCACCTTAATGGCAGACGCATGGACTGGCTGTTGCTGAGCAATACATTGGGAACAACTTCAAGATTCTCCAGGTCAATATCAGGCTGGTAGAACCTGTTAAACAGCACCAATCCGTCAACACCTTCATTATCAAGTCTCTTTGCAAAATGTCCAAGTGCACTAATGTACGGACTAATCTTCATTGCAACCGGAATTCCGATATTTGCCTTAACTGAGCGGAGTGTTTCAACGTAAATATTCTCAATATCCTCGGAGGTTGTGTTGAAATCAGTTGCAAGCATATACATATTAAGCTCAAGCGCATCTGCGCCGGCTTCTTCAATAAGCTTTGCATATTTCGTCCAGCCGCCATCGGTACAGCCGTTCAGACTTCCTATTACCGGAATATTCACACTCTTTTTAATATTGTGCAGGTGCTCAAGATATTCCTCAGGACCAAGATTATAACTCTGTTCAGGGAAATACGTCAATGCTTCGGCATGCGTATCTTCATGATATGAAGTATGGTGATAAAGCTCCAGTGCTTCATGAGTTATCTGCTCTTCGAAAAGCGAATACATTACAATTGCTGATGCTCCTGCATCTTCCATTTTTTTTACATTACCAATATCCCTGGTTAACGGTGAAGCCGAAGGAATAATAGGGTTTTTCAGATTCATACCCAGGTAATGTGTTGAGAGATCCACGTTAGACATAATTTTCTTTATTTCCGCAATTGCGGTTCATTATTTATTTTAAAAACTGATTATTTTATCAGAATCCATATACCAGGCTGTTAATTCAGACATCGTGCTCATCTTGGTTCCATCTATAACTGATTCCCCGCTGATACCCCTTGCAGCAGCGCAGGAACCGCATATCTTCACTTCACCTTTGTTTATCAGTACAGATTTTATCATCCGTTCTATATTATAATATCCATTCGGAGTGGTTTGCCCGGCTTTTGCGCAGGCTGCTGCATCTGCCATCAGAAATACCCTGACTGATTCACCTGGGAAGTCCTTTTGAATCTGCATTGCAAGCCTTAAACCATTATATGGCTTTTCACTTCCGTAAGGCTGCTCATTTATTATTATCAAATGTTTCATTTCGAAATTAAATCTTTACAAATGCTTTTTGATAATCTGCTGTCAGATCCTCATACATCTTCCAGCGTTTGTTTACATCTTCCTGTGCCTGTCCCATGAGTATTTTAGCCTGTTCAGGGTGACTCTTTGTCAGCATCTTATATCTTGTTTCCATATATGCATAATCTGCAAGTTTTATCTTGGGCGGTTTGCTATCCAGTTTGAACGGGGTTTCACCCTGTTCGATTAATTCAGGATTGAACCTGAAAAGCGGCCAGTAGCCTGATTCAACAGCAGCTTTCTGGTTCTGGTTAGCGGTACGCATTGTGATTCCGTGTGCTATGCAGTGACTGTATGCAATAATAAGCGAAGGTCCGTCGTATTTTTCAGCTTCAGTGAATGCCTTAAGGGTTTGTGAATCGCTTGCTCCCAAAGCAACCCTTGCAACATATACATTTCCGTAACTAACCGCAAGAAGACCGAGGTCTTTCTTTGCAGTTGTTTTACCTGCGGCTGAAAACTTTGCAACTGCTGCGCGCGGTGTTGATTTTGAGGTCTGCCCGCCCGTATTCGAATACACTTCCGTATCAAGTACCAGCAGGTTAACATTCTTGCCTGATAGCAGTACATGATCAAGTCCGCCGAATCCTATATCATAAGCCCATCCGTCACCGCCCATTATCCACACAGATTTTTTCACAAGATAATCGCTCAACCATTCAAGTGATCTTGCTCCATCACCTTTGACATTCTTCAATTTCTTTTTCAGGTCCTGAACTCTTGCTCTTTGATTGAATATACCAAGCTCATCATCCTGATTTGCGTTAAGTATTTCATCGGTCAGTTTCTCGCCAATTTCAGGTGCGAATTTCTTCAGCATGAATTCAGCCTGCTCTTTATGTTTATCAACAGCCAGCCGGTAGCCTAAACCGAACTCAGCGTTATCTTCAAATAATGAATTGCTCCATGCCGGTCCACGTCCATCTTTATTTTTTGTCCACGGTGTTGTTGGCAGGTTGCCTCCGTAAATACTTGAGCATCCTGTAGCATTTGCTATTATTGCGCGGTCACCAAATAACTGGCTTACCAGTTTTACGTATGGAGTCTCGCCGCATCCTAAACACGCCCCTGAAAACTCAAATAGCGGCTGTAGGAATTGTGAATCCTTCACCGCTGATGTATTTACTTTTGTTCTGTCAACTTCAGGAAGGTTCAGGAAGTAATCAAAATTGACCGCTTCTTTTTCTCTTAAACCTTCGGTTTCATTCGATACCATATTGATTGCTTTGAAGCGGGTTTCCTGTTTATTCTTCGCAGGGCAAACTTCAACGCAGATTCCGCAGCCTGTGCAGTCTTCAACTGCTACCTGCAGGCTATATTGAGCGCTTTCGCCGTACTCTTTACCTTTGTATTTGGTGTACTTAAATGTTTCGGGTACATTTATCAGCTCTTTTGCATCATATACTTTGGGCCTGATAGCGGCATGCGGGCAAACAATTGCGCATTTGTTACACTGAATGCAGACCGGCATATCCCACACAGGGACTTCAAGAGCAATATTCCTTTTTTCCCACATAGCCGTTGCAGAGGGATACGTACCGTCATCGGGCAGCATGCTTACAGGGATAAGGTCTCCTTTTCCTTCGATCATCATTGATGTAACATTCCTTACAAACTCGGGCGCTTTGGCTGAAACAGCATCTCTCATTTTCAGTTCACCTGAAGTATTTTTCGGAATTTCAACTTCAAACAAATTCGCTAGTGTTTTATCAACTGAATCAAAATTCATTTTTACAACCGCTTCGCCTTTTTTACCATATGTCTTTTCAATACTCTTCTTGATCTTGGCAATTGCCTCTTCGCGGGGAAGAATGTTTGAAATAGCGAAGAAACATGTCTGCATTATTGAATTAATACGCATACCCATGCCGGTTTCTTTGGCGACTTTGTACGCATCAATAACATAAAACTTTATTTTCTTATCAATTATAGTCTGCTGAACTTTTTTAGGCAGCTCATTAAATATCTGTTCTTTAGGTATGAGTGTATTCAATAGGAAAGTTGCGCCTTCTTCAGCGTTAGCAAGCATATCAATTCTATCTAAAAATGATGGCTGGTGGCAGGCTATAAAATTAGCTTTTGTGATGAGGTATGTTGAGCGTATTGGTTTGGGTCCAAACCTTAAATGCGAGGTTGTCATTGAACCTGATTTTTTTGAATCATACACAAAGTACCCCTGCGCAAAATTATCGGTTTCTTCACCAATAATTTTAATTGAATTTTTGTTCGCTCCAACTGTGCCATCTGCACCAAGACCATAAAACATTCCGCGAAATGTCTGCGGGTCTTCAACTGATAGCGCTGCATCGAAATCCAGACTCGTGTTTGTTACGTCATCAATAATACCAATTGTAAAATGATTTTTGGAATTATCTTTTTTTAGTTCATCATAAACAGCTTTTATCATTGTAGGTGTGAATTCCTTGGATGATAAACCATACCTGCCGCCTGTAATTTTTGGGAATTTTTTAAGCTTAAGTGTACCGTTACTGTATGATTCAGTTATCGCATTCACTACATCCAGATACAGCGGCTCGCCGCCTGCACCTGGTTCTTTTGTTCTGTCCAGAACAGAAATTTTTTCTACAGTTGTTGGTATTACCTCAAGCAAATGCTCCAATGAAAACGGTCTGTATAACCTTACAGTTATTAAACCCACTTTTTCGCCCTTTGCAATTAACCAGTCAGTAATTTCTTTTGCAGGTTCATTGCCTGAGCCCATTAATACTATAACTCTTTCAGCCTCAGGGTGACCGTAATAATCAAACAGCCTGTATTTTCTGCCGGTCAATTCACCGAATTTATCCATGTGCTTCTGAACTATTGCAGGGCATTTATCATAATACTTATTTACAGTTTCCCTTGCCTGGAAATATACATCGGGGTTCTGTGCCGTTCCGCGAATGAAAGGATTATCAGGCGTTAAAGCTCTTTTTCTGTGTTCTAAAATAAGCTCTTCACTTATCATTGCTTTCATATCTTCATATGTAAGCTGTTCGATCTTCATTACTTCATGTGAGGTTCTGAAGCCGTCAAAGAAATGCAGAAATGGAATTCTGCTTTCAAGCGTAGATGCCTGTGCAATAAGCGCCATATCCATTGCTTCCTGCACTGATGCCGAAGCAAGCATTGCAAACCCAGTTTGCCTTATTGCCATTACATCGCTGTGGTCACCGAATATTGAAAGTCCCTGTGCGGCAATTGAGCGTGCCGTAACATGGAAGACTGTTGAAGTAAGCTCACCTGCAATTTTATACATGTTAGGTATCATAAGCAGCAGACCCTGCGATGCGGTGAATGTTGTTGTTAGCGCGCCGTTCTGCAGTGCGCCGTGTACTGCTCCTGCCGCTCCGCCTTCTGACTGCATTTCCTGCACGGTGGGAATCATTCCCCACATGTTAGGTTTATTCTGAGATGCCCACTCGTCGCAAAGCTCTCCCATGTTTGATGATGGAGTGATAGGGTAGATTGCGCAAACTTCATTTAAATTGTAAGCAACATATGCAGTTGCTTCATTTCCGTCTATAGTTACTTTTTTGCGTTCCATTGATTTTTTACGTTTAAATCATATATTTACTACTCAAAATTAACACTATTGGTCATTATTAAATATGATTTCAGTCATATTTGTAAATGCTTTTTGTTAGGATAGAATTTGCAGTAATAATTTATCCCAAATAGGGTTATTTTTGAAATTCTATGCAAACCACAATAACAAATTCAGTAAAAATTGCGGCAGATTTCGTCAAAAAGGGTGAAGTTGCCGCTTTCCCAACGGAGACCGTTTACGGCATTGGCGCAAATGCCTATGATGAAAAAGCTGTGAAGAAGATATTCAAAGCCAAAGGCAGACCCGCTGATAACCCGTTAATTGTTCACATTGCCCGTAAGAAAGATATATCCGTTCTCGCAAAAGAAATTACACCTTCGGCAAAAAAAATAATCAGCGAGTTTTTCCCGGGTCCGGTTACTGTAATACTAAAAAAAAATGAGATTGTCCCCGATGTTGTAACAGCGGGACTCGATACAATTGCTATCAGAATGCCCGCGTCAAAAATCGCGCGTGAGCTGATTAAACTTTCGGGAGTGCCAATAGCCGCACCGAGCGCGAACCTTTCGGGTTCGCCCTCGCCAACAAATTTTATTCATGTATTAAGGGATATGCGGAATAAAATTCCATGTGTGCTCGTGGGTCCCGCTGCAAGGTACGGTTTGGAATCCACAGTAATTGACTGCACTGGTAAATACCCGGTTATTCTACGACCCGGAAACATTACACTGGAGCAGATCAGGAAACTGGATATGAATGCCGTGTACCAAAAGAGGGTAGGGAAGGTTAAGAGTCCGGGACAGAAGTATAAACATTATAGTCCGAAAGCAAAAGTAAAGTTCGTCAAACGTGAAACGTCAAATGTGAAACGTAAAAAAGAAGCATATATAGGATTGACGAAAAAATTTGCGAAAGGATTTGAAGTTACCAAGGTTTGCAGATCGATTGAAGATTATGCGAAGAATTTATTTTCATTCTTCAGGGTGTGTGATGAAATAGGAATAAAAACTATCTATTGTGAAAAAGTATCTGAGAAGGGAATAGGAGCTGCGATTATGAATAGGCTAAATAAAGCAATTATCAATCAGTAATGAGCAATTAATAATTGTAATTCCCACAGAATATTGTTCATTGTTAATTGTTCATTGTGCTTAGCTTTTTTTTAGACCTCTTTACCCAGCTAATTTTCTATAAAAATCATAATTATTTGTTAAATTCTTGATAAAAC
>JABFSP010000018.1 GCA_013140565.1 Ignavibacteria bacterium | reverse complement strand
GCGGTAATTATACACCTTAAGAATGGCCATAAAGAAAGCTTAATGGAACTTGAAAATGTAAAAATACATTATGATAAATACACTGAAAAACTTTTAACAGAGATTTTCGGTAAAGATAATATTATATTGCAGTAGCAGCAGATTGAAGTATTAAAACCATACGAGATAACAGCAAAGAAACAGAAAATTTTTAAATTACACAAATACTTATTTTAAAGGAGAGAAAATGCATCCAATTGAATTCACAGACGCTAATTTTGACGCAGAGGTTATAAAATCAGATGTTCCGGTACTGGTAGATTTTTGGGCAGTATGGTGCGGTCCATGTAAAATGATAGCCCCTTTTGTAGCTGAGCTTGCAGGAGAATACGAAGGCAAAGCAAAGATCGGAAAAGTTGATGTTGATAATAACCCTAATATTTCAACTACATATGGTATAAGAAGTATCCCTACAATACTCATTTTCAGAGACGGAAAAATTGTTGACCAGATAATAGGCGCAGTACCCAAACAGGCACTTGCACAGAAGCTGGACGCTCAGCTTCAGCCCGCATAATCAATAATGAATTTATGAATAAAAAAGACAGGCCAAAGACCTGTCTTTTTTATTTATTCCATATTTTTATTAAATTTTGAGTAATTTTACATCAAATGTCAGCTCAAATTGAAATATTGGAAATAGTACTTCTGTTTACTGCAATAGTGTTATTTTCGTTCGGAATTGTTGGCTCAAGATTAAACCTAGCCGAAAAGCATTTTTTCAAATTTACGTTTGCCGCAGTATTGGTTCTTTCATTTATTTCTCTTCAGACTGCAATAATTATTTATGTAATAAAATTTGATATTTATTTTGGGTGGAATGCGGCCTTACTTATTTGGGTTCTTACAGCAATTGTTTCATCCCCTTTTATATTAAGGATAATAAATTCTGCAAGACTATTCAACTTTGGTAAACTTCCACCCCGCAAACTAATTCAACCTTCGGAAGTAAAGAAGGACGAAAAACCTAAATTAGCGGAAGTAAAAAAACAAACTGCAGCACGGACGTTTGTAGAAGAGCCGAAGATAAAAGAAGAACCGACTCATATTAAGTCCGCAGAGATTGTACAACCTGTTGAAGTCACACCGGAACCGGTAAAACCTGCAGAGGATATAGCTTCGGAAGTAATTCCGGAAGAAAAGAGCACAAAAGAAACTGCATCGAAAAAGACACCGGTTAAGAAGAGAACACCGGTTAAGAAAGCTCAGCTGAAAAAACCTGCATCAAAAACAAAACCACGCGGGAAGAAATGAAAATTATGAGCAAAATATCGTTATTGTTAATTGTTATGGTTGCAGTTACAGCATTCAGCTGTAACTCAAGCGATACTAAATCTAAAATTGAAACAAAAAAAACAGAAGGTGATAATTTCAATCCTTATTTCCCGTTAAAAGAAAATAACAAATGGGTTTATATTAATGAAGCACCGCGGGAAGAGACTATTAAATTTACTGTCGAAGCAAAAGATGTAAAAAAAGTTGATGGAGGAATTCAGTTGAAAGTAAGTTCTTTCCCCTATTTGACTCAGGATAGTGAAGAGAGAACTCTTACTGTTAAAAGTAATGGTGAAATAGAAATAAACAATTATATGGGGTCATCGGGAGTCATAATTCCTTCTCCTGAAAATTTTAAGACAGGAAGCAAATGGACCTTTGGAATATTTAACGCGACAGTGAACAGTGAAAAGGAATTGGCTGTTACTGAAGATGGCACTTACAATGACTGTTATTATGTTATGATGACCGATGGTTTTACATTTTCGTATGAAATGTGGTTTGTTAAGGATGTCGGAATTGTAAAATGGGGAGCCAACAGAACGAATCCACCGCAATTAAAGCCGCTCTATTACGTATTAAAAGAACATAAGCTTAATTGATATAATTCATTTGAAAGAAATTCTTTTCTACATATTTTCTTCAATTACATTGCTTTCTGCGATGTATATCGCATTTACAAACAAAAGCAGTAATTCGCTCAGGGCATTATCGTATTTCATTTCCGGCCTGGTTGGTTTATTTGTCCTGTTAAATTTCCATATGTATAGTCTGCTTTCAGTGCTAATTACTTTAATGATATTTTCATGTGTTGTTTTGTTTAGGGATAAAATTGCTAAATTCGTTGTTGAGGTAAACCAAACAATTAAAGTAAACATAATATCATTAATCATTATAAATATTCTAACATCAGTCTTCGCAGGCTTATTAGGAGCTGCTAAATGGCCAAAGTTTGATGTTATTCTTACCGAAACCAATTCATTTAATTTGATCTTCTCGAAATATATTGCCACCGTATTGGTTTTAGGGCTTGTAATGTCAGCAGTAATTTCAGCGGGCTTTAATATGTTAAAGAACGGAGAAGCAGAATGACGGGAATTAACTATTACATATTCGTTTCAGCTTTAGTTTTCGGGCTGGGACTGTATACATTGCTTACAGCTAAAGAAGCAATCCGTGTTATAATTGCACTGGTCATGCTTTTTTCAGCATCACTCATAAACATTGCTGCTTTCAGCAGCTTTTGGGGTTTCAACCCGGAAGGTCAGATAATACTGTTCACAGTATCAGCAATATGCTTGCTCAATATTTCAGGGGGAATTATTTTATTTACTAAGAATTATAA
>JABFSP010000260.1 GCA_013140565.1 Ignavibacteria bacterium | reverse complement strand
CACACAAGATCACACAGATGATAGAACACCACGACCTTTCAGAAAAACCCGGATGGCTGAGAATGACCATGCACCCCGTGATGGATAATAATGAAATTACGTATATTTTGAATTCCATTGTGGAGCTTTCGGTAAATCATAAAATGTGGGAACAGGATTATAATTATGACCCGCATGAAAATAATTTTGTACATAAATCAAATCCAGAATTTGAAAAAAGAATTGTTGATAGTTGGTTTGAATAACTCATGAATGATGTTTTAACAGGAAAGCCCGCTAATTAGCGGGCTTTCCTGTTGGATGAAACAGTTGAAGTTAAAATTATTTAACAAATCTTAGAAACAAGTCAGTCAAATAACTTCATTATTTAACCAATATCATTTTCTTAACATCAGTAAATCCTTCAGCGCTTATTCTGTAGAAATATACTCCGCTTGAAAGATGTGAAGCATTGAAATCATAATTATAACTTCCTGCGGTCAAGTTTTCATTGATAAGTTGAGAAACTTCCCTGCCTGATACCTCGAATACCTTTAATGTAACTGAACCGCTTTTGGGAATGGAAAACTTAATATTTGTAACAGGATTGAATGGATTGGGATAATTCTGTTCCAGGCTGAAGCCTGAAGGAATTTCACTGGAAATTGTTTGAATTCCTATGGTTTGTGAGTATTTTATAGTCGCATAATCTCTTGCACTTGCAATTCCTATGCTGGTACCTGAAACGTAAACATTCCCTGAAGTATCAACAGCTACCTTCCTTGCATCATCAATTGAATTTCCCGGTCCGTTATATCTTTGCAGCCACTGCTGTGCTCCCTGGGAATTATATTTAATTGTTGCATAGTCAACATCTGTTCCACTTCCGGGACTGTAACCTGTAATATATACATTACCCGAGGCATCTAAAACCAGTGAATAAGCATCTTCATCGGAATTTCCCGGTCCGTTATAGGTCTGAAGCCATTGCTGTACCCCGGAAGAGTTGTATTTAATCGTTGTATAGTCCGCGCCGGATGAAACTCCGGCGCTGTAGCCGGTAATGTATACATTCCCTGAAGCATCAAGAGCTAAAGATCTTGCATTATCATTAGAATTTCCCGGTCCGTTATATGTTTGCAGCCATTGCTGCACTCCCGAAGTATTATATTTGATAGTAATACAATCATTTCCTGTGCTGCTTCCTCCCCTGAAACCTGCAATAAACACGTTCCCTGAATCATCCACAGCTAAAGAGTTAATATTGTCGGCAGAATTTCCCGGTCCATTATGCCTTTGCTCCCATTGCTGTACACCGGCTGAATTATACTTTATTGTTAAACAGTCGAGACTGGTTCCGACACCTATACTATATCCTGCTACATAAACATTTCCTGAACCATCAACAGTTATTGAAGAAGGTGAGTCAGTTGAATTTCCGGGACCGCTGTATCTTTGCACCCATTGCTGCACCCCTGCGGAGTTATACTTTATTGTTGCCCCATCATAATTGTTACCGCTTTCTAAACTGGTGCCTGTAACATATACGTTCAATGAACCGTCAATAAATATCGCATATGCATTATCCGAAGAATTTCCCATTCCGTTATATCTTTGTACCCATTGCTGCACTCCCGCGGAGTTATACTTTATTGTAACATAATCAGAATTACTACCGCTTCCGAAACTGGAACCGGTAACATATACATTACCCAGCCCGTCAACAGCTATAGAATTTCCAAAATCTGCGCTATCACCGGGACCGTTGTATGTTTGAAGCCATTGAATCATGCCTTCAGAATTGTATTTAATAGTAACACAGTCAAAGTTTGCCCCGCCGCTGCTTAAGCTGCCTCCTGTAACATATACATTCCCGGAGACATCAACCACCATTGAGCTTGCGTAGTCAGTGCTGTCTCCCGTACCATTGTATCTATGTGTCCACAATTCCCCAACTTGTGAACTTGAAAATTTAATGTTAAAAACCTGAATCACAATCACCAGTATCAAAAACGCTGTTAAATTAGTCTTCATTTTGTTGTTCTCCTTTATTTTTTAATGATTATTTTATGCTGCTTTTTCAGTTACAGTTATAGACCACTCCTGCTGCCCGTTCTTTGTTACGGGCGCAACTCTGAAGCTGTATCTTTTACCGCTTTTTAAACCTGTAGCTGTGTATCTGGTTTTTGATACAATATCTGCGTGTTTCCATGTCCGGTTTGATCCTGCAAATAGATTCACCTGGACAATGTAAGATGGTGAGTTCCGCATTGGCTGCCATAGCAGTTCTATTTCACCCGGCTTATCACCTGAAGCTGCATGCAGAGTGATCTGCGGCTCTGTTAAAACTTTTTGCAATTTTTTGGTTGTTGTGTTCATTAATAATCAATTATGATACAAAGTTAACTGTTAACAGGGTACTCATTCCAAGAAACTAAGCCGGCTTTGTTTCTCAACATTTTTGATCCTTACCTGTTTATAATCTCTTAAAAGTTGATATTTATTGCTGTTTTTTTGAATTATCTTTGGAAACTCTTTATGGTTGGTTTTACCAAAGATGTTTTTGGAAAGATATATCGATTTGTTTTTGATTGACTTTAATTTATTGTTAATAAGTAACTTAACCGGCTATTATGATAAAAAGCAGTTTGCTGGAAATTTTGAAAACTTTTTCTCTAAAGGAATAC
>JABFSP010000343.1 GCA_013140565.1 Ignavibacteria bacterium | reverse complement strand
ATACTTAACTTTAAATAAATATATAGTTACAAAAAAAATAATTCTCTGTTAATCTAACCAAAAGTACTGAAATATCGTTTCATTTTAAGTAATAAGACTTGCAATAACTTCCAATTATTGCTATTTTAATCAAAATTTTAAAGCATTTATGGAGAGGTTCATCAGGATATTTTATTACACCGCATTCACGGTATTTGTTTTATCCTGTATTCTGGTCATATTTTCGATTATTGTTTCAGCAATTGCGTTTTTATACTGGTCATTAACTGTCATTCTACAGTATATTTTACGCATTTTATAAACAGAAAGTTCAATTTAATCTAAAATTTTTTAAATGAGCAGAATTATTCCGGTTAAAATTGCAGTTTTGGCTTCACTGATTTTCGTTTTATTCATCTCAGCCTGTAAACAGGGCGATGACATAATTACTATAATTGATCCTCCCGTTATTATTGATACTACCAAAATATTCTCAAATACATACGGTACAGCTTTATCCGATCTCATCACAGGTGCCAGACAGTGCAATGATGGCGGCATTATCGTTTGCGGATATACTATTTCGGGCTCTTTTGGCGATAATGATATATTTATTATGAAGCTAAATGGTAACGGAACAGTTGTTTGGTCAAATCTTTACGGCGGCAGCGGTAACGATCAGGCAACGAACATTGAAAAAAATTCCGATGGTACTTTCATTGTAAGCGGTACCACTTCATCGCTAAGCGGCACTTTCGACCCGTTCACGATCAAAATTGATCAAAACGGAGTTGTTGAGTGGAGCAGGTATTACAGGTTCTGGAATGAAGACTACTGCAACGCTGTAATTCAGACAAATGATGCCGGTTATATTCTGACCGGGTATACAAATTCATTTAACCTTGGAGGTTACGATATATACGCGATAAAGCTTGACCAAAGCGGTTCTGTAATGTGGGCAAGGTGTTATGGCGGGGCGCAGAACGATTACGGCAATTCAATCCGTGTATCGCCTGAAGGCGGTTACATTATTGGCGGCTATACATTCAGTTATGGCGTTGGCGGAGATGCCTATATTTTAAAACTGTTTGGCGATGGTGTTCTAAGATGGTCTAAAACATACGGCGGCGCCGGGTTTGATAATATCAAGGATATTCAGAAAACTTCCAACGGTTTTATAGCATGCGGTTCAACAAGTTCGTTCGGGCTGGTTGATGAAGATGCTTATGTTTTTAATATCGATAACCAGGATGGCTTTGTTTACTGGACAAGAACATTTGACGGTAACGCAGGCGGTCCTTCACAATTTTACAAAGTACTTACTGCCGGTGATGGCGGTTATTTGCTTGCAGGCAATATGCAGAATTCTGTAAGTAATCTGCAGGATGTATCACTGGTGAAATTGTTTGGAGATGGTGAATTTAATTATGCTAAACTCTATGGCGGAGTATCTAATGATGCAGGCACTTCTCTTTCTGTGAAATCAGATGGTGGTTTACTGCTTTCGGGAAACACAACATCATTTGGCGCAGGAAGTAATGATATGTACCTGCTGAGTTTGTATAATAACGGAACAGGCTGTTTTCCTGATAATCCTGTTACACCGTTGGCCGGGAGTCCGCTTACTGAAGTGAACGAGCAGACCTCGCTGGATTTCCCGATAAATTACGAAACATTAACGGCTTCATGGAGTGTAGTTTCTTTCAGCGTTCTGCCGAATACTCAATGCATCCGGAATCCACAATAAAAATATAACAATTTGAAAGTACCAACATTCCAGAAATTCGGGATTACAAAAGCCAGGCTTCGCACAATTGAAACCAGGGATAAAAAGATATCCGATATTCTTACCCATCATCTGACAATTGGTATAGGAATTGCCTTCGGTTTGGTAGTGTATATATTGTACTTCAATAAAGTACAGCCCGATAATTTTATACAGATAGTTACACAGGTCTTTATTTTCGCAAGTCTTGGAATAATTTGTGTGGGAGTTCCGGCTGTTCTTTTTAAACTGGCTGAAATGTTTTATATTAAACAGCGCTCAAAGACTGATGAACATAAAGTAATTACAAAATACAATGAAGAGCGTGATAATTATGATTTCTGGAAGATAAGGAAGGATTACAGTTTCTGGAATATGATGGACGGTTTAAGCTATGAAAAGGAAGTGATGAATATCTACCTGCATTTGGGATATGAAGATATGCCTGAGTTAAATGATGAGAATTTTGACCAGGACCGCGTGCTTGGTTTTGAGGATAAACTCTATTACTTTACATTCCATACAAAAATTACTGAATTTAAAGATTCAGCAGAAATTGATAAATTGCTCGTAAGAAAAGATAAAAATAACTGTGATTTCCTGAATATTTATTCACCAAAAGGATTTCACAAAAGTATAAATGAATTTATTAAGGATAAACCAATAAATTTATTTGATATTAACGGGATAATTAAAGTTGTTAGAACAATCAAAAATTAAGTCAGAAGTAGAAAAAAAGCTTAGCAACAAAAACACAAAGATCCTTGCGACACTGGGTCCGGCAGCGGATACCAAAGAGAAAATAATTGAGCTTATTCAGGCCGGGATCGACGGCGTGCGTCTTAATTTTTCGCATGGCGGTCATGACTATTATGATCAGGTTTTTAAGAACGTAAATGACGCCTGCGTCGCAACAAGCGAGCCTATTGCAATTCTAATCGACCTTCAGGGACCAAAGATCCGTGTGGGCGAATTGTTATTGCCCGAATACGAGCTTAAGGAAAACGATCACCTTGAAATTACAATGCATGATATTGTTGGCACAAAAGAAAAATTTTCCTGCTCATATAAAGAGCTTGCTCATGACGCCAAAATAGGCGACCACATCTATATCGATGACGGTCTGATAAAACTTCTCATCATCGCGATCGATCATGATTCAATTTTCTGCGTTGTGCTCGAAGGCGGCACTCTAAAGCCACGCAAAGGAATGAATCTCCCCGGCATGGAATTAAGTTTACCCTCACTTTCTGAAAAGGATTTTGAAGACCTGGATTTTGCGCTCACGCACAGGGTTGATTTTATCGCTCTTTCATTCGTTAGAAAAGCAAGTGATATTATCGAGCTCAGGAAATATCTTGTAGACAAAGGTTATGATAAAAATATAATCGCTAAAATAGAAAAACCGGAGGCTGTAAATAATTTTGATGATATCCTTGAAGCGGCAGATGGTATTATGATTGCGCGCGGCGATCTTGGTGTAGAACTTCCCCCGCAGGAAGTACCTGTCATACAGAAAAGTATTATCCGCAAATGTAACCGCAGGGGAAAAATGGTTATCACTGCAACACAGATGCTGGAATCGATGATACATAACGCTGTACCAACCCGGGCGGAAACCAGCGACGTAGCAAACGCCGTATGGGATGGCACTGATGTTGTAATGTTAAGCGGTGAAACTTCAGTGGGTGAGTACGCTATAGAAACTGTTGAAATGATGCAGCGAATACTTGTGAAGACAGAAGCTAATATGGATCTTGTGCAGTATGAAAGAAAGGAAAGACCGCTGACTTTGGAAGAAACGGTATTTGATTCAGTTGGTAAGGCGCTGGCGGATATGGCCGTTCAGCTGCATGCAGAGGCTGTTGTATCATTCACACGCAGGGGCAGAATGGCGAAAGCTATGAGTAAATTCAGACCAAACACCCGCATTATAGCTATGAGCGATAGTTTTGAAGTTATGAATGTACTGCGTTTGATCTGGGGAATTATCCCGATTTACTTTGAGGACTTGCCGGATGAACATTCCGCAATTAAATTAGCAAAAAAGATCCTGCTGGATAAAAATATTGTAAGTAAAGGCTCAACCATAATTTTCACTTCCGGTGCGCCTATAGATGAAAAGGGCAAGGATATCTGGATCAGATTTGCCAAAGCCTGAGAGTATAACTCCGTTCCAGGAATGACAAGGGTATGAATCTGTATTATGGATTTTCCCAAAAACCGCGATAAATTGCGGTTTTTTTGTTATATACCGTAATTAATTGTACTACATACAATTCATGTAAAGCACTACATACAATTACTTTACAGCAAACTATATTTGTATAGTTAAATAAATAAAGAAAATGAAATATTTAAAATTAGCAAAATATACGATTAACCCCTTCTGATTTTTACTGCGTTTTTTTCCTCTGAATTACCTCCTGTAAGATCCCCTCTGATAATAAATTGTGAGAGGGGATTTCCGTTTACAAAATATTGTATTCATGTTAAAACCGTATATTCTTTATTACATAATATAACCGTTACCAGTGAATGAATTAACATTTTAAATGATTAAATTGAAGCAGAAGAATTATAATTTTTACCCTTTATGAAAATTTAAAATGAAAACATTCGGTTACCGGTACCTCTTCGGCATTACAGGAGCGGTCTTAATATTTATTTCTATCGGCATAGTTTCCTATGCTAATCTGGATAAGGATGAAAACGCAGGCATTGAAGCTGCGCGTTCTTATGAGATCCTTCACGTATTGAAAGAGATTGAAAGCGGAAGAAAAGATGTTAGTATTCTCAGACGCGGATACCTGATATACGGCGGCGGGATTTCCGGGGAATCTTTTGAATTACTAAAAACAAATCTGATATCAAAGACAGATACACTCCGGGTCCTGACATCAATAGATAAACAGCAGAGCGTAAACGCTGCATTGCTGAAAAAACTGGTTTTACACATTATTTCTCTGTCGGAAAGATCAATTTTTGCTTACCGGCTTAGCGGAAGATATGACAGCCTGCAGCGTATAGCTACTCTTGCAATTGTTGTTATGAATTATCAAATGGAGTATTTGTTCAATAAGATTGAAAATGAACAAAGAGCTTTCCTGGTGCAGGAGGTTGAAAATGAAGCAAGTGCGGGAAATATGACGAGAAAGTTCATTGTAGCGGGTAATGTAATTGCGCTAATGATGATACTTGCATCAATAATTATGGCGCGTAAACAGCAGTTGCAGAAACAAATGGAAACCTACCAAAGGCTGGATAAAGAGAAGGAGCTCAGGAATAAACAGATAGAACTTGAAACGCTTATGAATATATTGCCCGCAGGTGTATTCTATGTAGATAACAACGAAAGATGTTCTTATGTAAATGATACCTGGTGCAAATTGACAGGGTTCACCCCGCAGGAAGTATATGGTACTAATTTAATGAATGTTGTTCATGTTGATGACAGGGATAGGGTTTTTAAGTCATTTTTTAAGGCTATTGTGTCCGGCGGTGATTTCAGGGAAGAATACCGTTACGTATGCAAAAGCGGTGAAGTGAAACATGTAATAGGGCAGGCAGCAATAAGAAGAGATATAGATGAAAAATTGCTTGGTTTTATTGGCTCTGTTGTAGATATTTCCGCTTTGCATATCTTCCGTGAAGAACTGGTGAAGTACAATACATTGTTCGAAAGTATTGCGGAGAGTATTTCTGACCCCATCTTTGTCAAAGATCTTGCCGGCAGATATGAGTTCATAAATTCCGCCGTGGCTGAAGTTATTGGAAAAGAAATTGAGGAAATAATCGGCAAAAACGATTATGATCTTTTTAGTCTTGTGGTTGCGAAAGAAACGATTGAAAGAGATATGCAGCTGTATAAAAGTAAGGGCTCCATAAATTACGAAGTGACCGCAGTGATGCCGAACGGAAAGATAAAAACATTTCTTTCAACAAAAGGACTTATTCACGATTCAAAAAATAAACCTGTCGGACTTTTTGGGTTCCTGCGTGATATCACTGCGATGAAAGAAAATGAAAACAGAATAAATAAATCTCTTGTTGAAAAGGAAACATTGCTTCGCGAAACACATCACAGGGTCAAGAATAATCTGCAGATAGTTGCAAGCCTGCTTAAACTTCAGTCAGGTTACATCACAGATACAGACTCGAAAAGATATTTTGAAGAGAGTCAGAACAGGATTAAGACTATTGCTATACTACATGAAAAACTCTATGGCTCAGAGATTTACACAAGTGTTCAGCTTAAGAGATACGTGGAAGAATTGATAGGGATACTTAAGGAATCATTCGGCATTAACAGCAAGCTTATTAAAATAAACACTGAAATAGAAGACATAGATCTTGATATAGAATACTCTGTTCCCGTCGGTCTTGTAATCAATGAAATTGTAACCAATTCATTGAAATACGCTTTCCCCAATAACGTAAAAGGTCAAATTAATATCATTATATCAAGCAGCGCTGAAAACCTGCTGATAAAGATCGGTGATAATGGTATCGGGCTAAGTGAAAAGCTGGACATAGATAAACTTGAATCACTTGGTTTGAAACTGATATTTACACTCGTCGAAGGACAATTATCAGGAGAAGTGAAGTTTCTGCCCGGGTTAAGCGGTCTTACTTATGCATTAACCATTCCTGTTAAAAAACATGAAGTGCAGCATGTTTAACAATATCTTATGTAGCAGAAAAAACTACACACTTATGGTTTTATGCACTACATACAAAGTGATAACGGTATATTATATTTGTATAGATTAATTAAGGAAAGAATATGAACCACTTACGATTTGCAAAATATACAATAAACCCCTTCTGATTTTTACCGCTTTTTTTTCTCCTATTTCTTCTTTGAATCCCTGCTTAAGAACATTAAGCAGGGATTTCCTCATTTAGGAACCTGTTATTCCTTTTTTCCTTTCCCCCTTTAATAAATCACCCAATTTCCATAAATTTACGGACTTTGAAGAAATTATTAATAATACTATTACTTCTGTTACCTTTCAGGTTATGGGCCGACTCCGGCATTGACGGGCAGACCGTGACTTTTACCCAATTCATTAATGAAATGGCAAAGTGTACGAAGTACACAACATTTGAAAATGTTAAGATACGCTACAAAATGCCCGATGATAAAGAGGGAATGGATAAACGTTTTAATGGCGGCGAGCCTGAGCTGTACATCTCTCAAAGCATCAGGCTGTTAAACTGCGATTTTGACGTTGACTACTGGCTGGTACTGCGAAACATTACTTTTAATGATTATTTTGCCGTTGCAAACTCAACACCCATTAAAGCAATATTTAAAGAGTGTACTTTCAAAAAAACTCTAAGGTTTTATAATAATAGCGTCGATTTCATTGATCTTGATAGCTGTAAGCTTGAACACGGATTTAAGTTCTTCAGGAACGATGTAAAAGACAGGCTGACATTTAAGAATTGCAGTATATCCGTAAACCCAAGCCTGTTTGGTGATACTGATGCGCTTGATATGGAGCCGCGTCTCTTCCGTTTTGCCAACAAACAAAACGGGTTTGATGTTGATATAGCCGATTGCGTTTTCGATCTTCCCGAAAATCTAAGGAATAACCCGCAATTTTTCTTATCACTAACGGAATCAGACTTCAAGAATCTGAGCCTGACCGGTAATACTTTTAACTGTACTGTTGATCTTTCGGAATCAACAGTTGGCAACGCATTTGTTACCAATGAATGTAAGTACAACGGCAGCCTTGTGCTCGATGCGTTCAATATCAATCCGATCAATACAAGAGTGCAATGGTCAACCGTTGCGAATAACAGATTATCGATCTTTGACCACAAACTGCAGAAAACCTATAACGGAAATTCAGTTGATAGCATTGGCAGTGAAGTGCGATTTGCAAGTCTGATAAGCTGTTACGCCAATTTTTACAATGCGTTCAAATCACAGGGTAACAGGATAGCCGCCAACTCATGCTACGTTGAATGGAAAGATATCGAAACTAAATATCTGGAGAGGCAATACACCAGCGGAGTTGATAAGAGTATTTTCTTTAATTATCTAATGAATGTTTTCCTGAATACGTTTTGTGATTACGGAACAAATCCGCTGAAGGCAATTCAAATTGCCTTCTATGTGCTGCTTTTCTTTGCGGGGATATATTTCTTTTTCCCGTATTCAATACTTTCGTTCCACAAGCGAAGTATGTTCGATCAGCTAAAAATTTACGGCAAATACCTTTCATCACCGCAAACCCTGCTGGAAATTGAAGATTCCGTTATCGCAAAGGAGAGCAAAACTCCGACTTATGACGAATACATGAGTTTTGTAACCGAATCAAAAGGTAAAGTGCCGTGGTATTTTAATTTGTTCGGGAAGCCGCTTTATTTCCTCGAGCTCATACGCAATAAACCGACTAAATTATTTTATAAGCTGATAGATATTTTTCCTGATGAATGGGAAACAATGAGTCAAACAAAAAAAGTTATCGCAACTGGAATGTATGGTATGGTCTTTATGCTTACAGTTGTGTGGTTTTTCTTTATTCATGTTTTAGATTCCGTAGCACTCAGCTTAAACGTATTTTCAACACTGGGTTTCGGGCAGATACCGATAAAAGGAATTCCCCGTTACTTAACTATACTTGAAGGATTTATAGGTTGGTTTTTGCTGAGTATTTTCAGCGTATCTTTGATAAGTCAGGTAATACAATAGAAGCGAAATGTCAAATGTCAAAATCCAAATGACAAAACAAATAATAAAGAGTAAAGAACAGGTAAAAGGTATCGTAAAATAGCTCCGTTAGGAGCGATATGTTAGTTTATCAATTCGTGAAGCATACAAATAAATGAATAAACTTTTCAACTTCAAATTCATACTCGCAGCAACAATAACATTTATACCATATACTGCATTATGGTTCTTATGGCATAATAATTTATTCCCGCAAGTGTACTATTCATCCCCTGAAATAAACTCCGTTATAACCCAAAACATATGGTCAATGAACTTCTCCAATGCGCTGCTTGTGTATGGCTTTGTGTATTTTTACTGGCGTATGGCTAAACTTGAAACACGGCTTATTCAGCCCGTTATGTGGGGGATATATTACAATCTATCCGTAATAGGATTCTTCAGTTTCATGCTGCTTGGCATCACCAAATTCTGGGATATAACTTACATCATATATGACATACTCTGGTGTTTAGCAGTCGGCGCGTTTATAGGAGTTATGACACGCTACACT
>JABFSP010000261.1 GCA_013140565.1 Ignavibacteria bacterium | reverse complement strand
CAATTCAACATCACAAGTTTTGGAGCCCGGCTTGGTGACCGAGAACTTTGGGGTAACCGAAAACGATTCTATAAGTACAGGCACAGTTCAGCTTGCAGTACGACCTGAAATGATCAAAAAGTATGTTCATAATCCACTTGGAATATTGCCTTACTTTCCGCCAAACAGATAATTATTAATAATCAATAAGTTATATTTTTATGGTAAAATTAGTAGCTATGTACAAAACCCCTTCTGATTTAGAAATGTTTGAAAAACATTACTTTGAAAAGCATATGCCCTTGGTTGATAAAATTCCCGGGCTTATAAAATCAGAAGTATCAAAGCTTAAGGTATTACCCGGTACAGAATCTCAGTATTTCATGATGGCAGAGATGTATTATGATGATATGGATGCATTTAACACAGCAATGGGCTCACCGGAAGGCAAAGCATCTGCGCGTGACCTGGTAAATTTTGCCAAAGATAATGTTGATTTCTTTTTAGGGAAAGTTAAGTAGTTAACCGGATATTTTAACTGTTTTTTAATAATTTTAGCAAAAAGTGGGCTTGTATTTATTTTCTTTTTTATCTATAATGCAATCCCAAACACTGCGAAATTGGAACAAAATTTATACAAAACGTGTATAAATTGTAAGAATTCATAAATTGTTTTACATTTTAACGGAGGTAATATGGTTACCGATAATATAGAGATCCTGCAGGATACAGGATACGGTGCGACAGAGCTAAAGAAAACATACCAGAAGTTTCTGCAGCGCGGGCTTGTTTTTGCTATTTTGATCCATGGCTTCGTAATTGGTACTTATTTGTTTGCTAATTACATAAGCAAGATGGAAGAGCAGAAGAAAAGCGATATTCAGCAGAGAATAATTAATGTGAGCGATCTTGAACCGCCGCCATCTGCAACTGATGAAGAAGAACCGCCTCCGCCAAAAATTGAAGAGCCGCCTGTAGCTCCGCCCAAAGATCTTACAGCTTTAACACCTGAGCCGGTTGCGAAGGAAAAAGCTGAAGAGCAGACAATTAAAACACAGCAGGAGCTTGAAGAAATAAAATCGCCTATTGGCAATAATGATTCCGGTAAGTTCCAATATACAGGTAACGTAAAAGTTGAAGAAAAGAAAATTGAAGAGAAGATAGAGAAGAAGGAAAAAGTTGTTGAAGAAAAAACAGTATTCCAGTCTTTTGAAGTTGAAAAAGCTCCGGAGTGCGTTAACCTTTCACAGGTTAGATCTTCAATGAAATATCCTGAAATTGCAAGAGAAGCAGGCATGGAAGGCAGAGTAACCGTAAAAGTATTGGTCGGACCCGACGGAAATGTTTTAAAAGTCGGTTCAGTAAGCGGACCTGATGTGTTTCATGATGAAGTAAGAGATAAAGCAAATGACCTGCAGTTCACACCCGGCCTGCAGAACGGAAAACCCGTTAAAGTATGGGTAACAGTTCCGTTTAACTTTAAGCTGAAATAATTTTAATGCTGCTTTTCCGGAAGGAAAGCAGCATTATTTTTTTAAGTTACTTTTCAGTTTTAATTGATACGAAAGATTAATTGAAAGTATATAATTATGTAACAATAGGAATTTCCCTCATCTTTTTGGTGATGGGAATTCTTATTTTAACAGGTGCCTATAACACCGGCGAGCTGTTCAAAAATAGCGAATTTTTCCGCTGGATATTCGGGGGGATACTGGTTATTTACGGAGTCTTCAGAGCCTATAATGCATATCTTAAAATGCAGAATCAGGGAAAAAAATTAAGATATTACGACCGGGAAGAAGAATAGAACAAAATCCTCACTAAATCTGTTTAAAATAACATGAAAGCAGAACTAAAAATATTATTATTGTTTGCTGCACTTATCAGTGCATTTGCATTTAACGCATGTGATTACACTGTTAAAAAATCAGCTTCCACTACAGGTGAACTTACCGTTGGAGTTGATGAAGGTATTTCTCCGGTTGTTCAGGAAGAAGCCTCAGAATTCATGCGGCTTAACAATGAATCTAAAATTACCCTTAATATCAAAACCACCAAAGAAGTCATTGCGGATCTGAATAACGGAACGTATAAATCCGTGGTTGTTGGCAGAGAGCTTACCAAAGAAGAAGCCGATATTTTTGCCAACAATAAAATTGACCTGAAAAAAACAGCGTTCGCGCTTGATGGCATTGGCGTAATTGTTAATCCAAAAAATCCGCTTACCAAGCTCAATTTCAATGAGCTCAAAAGGATCTTTTTGGGCGAACAGAAGGAATGGAAAGAGCTTGACGGCGATAACAAAGATGTTTACAGCGGGAAAATAAAAGTTTTTATCGCCAGGAAGAACGCTTCTATCCATGATATATTCAAACAGAAAGTGCTTGCAGGCGCTGAGTTTGGCGCAAATGATATTATCTGCAGCACATCATCTCAGATGATGCGTGAAATTAAGCAGGATGAAAACGCTATCGGTTTTATTTCAATGGCGTGGATAACAGTTTCAAACGATACACTTGACGAATCAGTTAAACCGCTTAAAATAGCAACAGTTGATCCCAACACAGGGGCAATCGGCAATTACGTGGGTTTGCATCAGGGTTATATAGCAAATAAAACATACCCGCTTATTACCGAAGCATTCATACTTACTTCCGATTATTCAATGAATCTCTCGGTCGGATTTTCAAGC
>JABFSP010000289.1 GCA_013140565.1 Ignavibacteria bacterium | reverse complement strand
CTATAAATACTTCTTAAGCCAGTTCAATATTAATTCATTCACTTCCGGTTTTTCTTCAATCAAAAACTTTCCGTGTTTACCGCTATCATACACTTTCATTTCCTTCGGATTCTCGCAGAAATTATCAAATATCCATTTCTGCCCTGCTTCATGGTCGCCATCTTTCGAGCCGCATATCAATAAAACATTTTTGATCTTCGGGAAATACGGCCTGCCCATCATCATTTCATTGTAACCGGTGAATGCTTCAAAAGTTGATTTGCCGTTGGAAACGGCGATAGGTACTTTCACACCGCAATTGAGACCCGCATAAAGCGCAATATTACCGCCAATTGACGTACCGATTACTGCAATTCTTGATGAATCAATACCCTTGCGAACCTTAGCCCAGTCAGCTACAGCTTTAATATCCAGCGGCGCCTGCTCGGGATCGCTTAAAATGTCTTCAAGCTTTCCGTTTTGTTTACCTGATTTGCCATGTCCCCTGATATCATATGCCAGCACTTTAAATCCGCTGTTAAGCAGTGAATCAATAAAGCTTTGCTGCCACTCCGCCCGTGATTGATTGAACTGGTGCACAAGTATCACTAGCGGCTCGGATTCATCTTTTTTTGATTCCGAAAAATATAAAGAACCTGAAATTTCTTTTTTATCTGAAGTTGTAACAGTAAAATCTTCATTTATAACTGCAGGTGGTGTGTTACTGGATCTAACGTTATTAACCTGCGAAGTTTTGTTATTATTGCTATCCTGTAACCGCGAAAGTTCATTCCTATCCTTAGTACAGCCTGTTATGCTGATAAAGATAAGAACAGCCAGAGATAACGTTAATAATTTCAATTTTTTATACTATAACCCTCAAAAATAGCAATATTTATTAACTATTTCAATTCAAGTATATTAATATGTCATACCCGCGAAAGCGGGTATCCAGAGGACAATTTCGGTAGAATATTTTGATTTGGAAAATGAAGGATACTCTTAAATCCCAGAAACAAAAGCTTTAAAACAGAGAAAAAGAGTTACAGAGAAAAGATTAATCAATCAGAAGGCAGGCAAGCCTTGCCTTCTGCAAAAGCCATATGAAGAACATCAAATCAATTATTGATTTGCCCTGGTTTATTAATAACCAAATGATCTTTCCATCGCTCCTGATATACTTTTCAGCTCTGGTTAAGGGATCATTTGATGTATAATACCTGCAAACTCCGTTTTGCCATTTACCGGGTGAGTAGAAATAGCCTGATTCCAGATACCCTTTATCATCATATTTCAGTTCAGCTCTGATGGTTACATCACCTTTTTCATTTATGAATGCATTGAAGCAATTATCTGCTGGTAAGTCTGACCCACTAAATATTATAAATACGGGAGCAAGTTCTTCGGAAAACTCCCCTGCCCTTTCGTAAATTGCAGGCAGAACTATATTTTCAGGTCCAAGTTTGTAGCCCCACTTGTTGTATTCATAAAAGGGAATTAATATTTTCTTCGCGTTAAAAACAATTGGCGGTGTTTTGAATTGGGATGCATCACCTGATCTATCTATAAAATAAGTGCTGTCATTTTCATTAATAATTTTCGCCTGTCCGTTATTAAAATCATATACATACTTTGCATTGATCTGGAATTGAGTTACTCCCGATGTATTAATACAATCCCATAGGTTCAAATTATTATCTGACTTCACAAATGCCAGCCCTTCGCTGAAATCTTTCGCAAAGGCATATTGCGGTTTGATGCTTAAGTAACCTTGATTGTTAATGTAACCGAATTTATATCCGTTTTCGGTAAATACTTTAACAGGATATAATGTGTCGGGAGATTGTGAAAAAGCTACCAGTGTAACAATAAAGAACAATATTACAGCTATCTTTAACACTTTATAACTGTACTTCATCGGCTTTTGCGGGAATATCAACATCTTTGTAATTCATATCACCCAGCATACCTTTTAATGCTTCCTGCTGGTCGGGGTCGCCGTGCACAAGGAATATTTTATCAAGTGTACCTTTGGTGAACTTACCGAAATATTCTCTCAACTCATCCCTATCAGCGTGAGCGGAAAATGAGTTCAGTACATATATCTTAGCTTTAACTGCATGCTCTTCGCCAAAAATGCGGACAAACATTCCATGTTTGCCTTCGGCTTCAACAATCCGCCTGCCGAGCGTATGCGGCGCCTGGTAACCGACAATGAGTATTGTATTCTTTTCGCTGCCTATGTTATTCCGCAGGTGATGCACAATTCTGCCGGATTCACACATACCGCTTGCGCTTATTATCATGCACGGACCCTTGAAGTAATTCAGTTGTTTTGAATCCTCTACATCTTTGATGTATGTTAAATTCGAAAATCCGAATACATCTACTCCGCGGGAAATTAGCTCAGCGGTTTCCTTATCGAAACACTCATGGTGCAGTTTGAATATATCAGATACATTAGTGCTTAACGGACTATCAACAAAGATCGGAATTTTAGGCAGCAGATTTTTCGAGAAAAGTTTTGAAAGCGAATAAACAATTTCCTGAGTTCTGCCTACGCTGAAAGCGGGAACGATAATTTTTCCCCCACGCTGTAGCGCTTCTTTCACAACAGCCAACAGTTGCCCATCCATATCAATAGCTTTATCATGTACCCTGCCGCCGTAGGTTGATTCAGAAATCATAAAATCAACATCACCCATATGGTCGGGGTCACGCAGTATAGGCAGATGCGGTCTGCCAATATCACCCGTAAAACCGAATTTTATAGTCTTGCCGTTTTCTTTGATATCGAGCCTTACCTGTGCAGAGCCCAAAATATGACCCGCATCAAAATAAGTTACCTGTACGTTTCCTCCGAAACCGTTAATGCTGAATTTTTTATTATAGGGCATGCATTTAAAAAGCGTCATTATGTTTCGCACTTCATCAAATCCGTACAGCGGTTTAAACAGTGGCTCATGATTTTTAATTTTTTTCCTGTTCACAAACTCTATGTCTCGGGTCTGTATATGCGCGCTATCCTGAAGCATTGTAGCGCACAGGTCACGGGTTGCATGTGTGGCGTAAATATCCCCGCGGAAGCCGCCTTTCCACAGAGCCGGAAGGTTTCCGGAGTGATCTATGTGCGCGTGCGAAAGCACGACAACATCAAGCTCTTTGGGGTCAAAAAGGAAATGTTTATTTATATTATAAGCTTCTTCACGTCTGCCCTGGTAAAGTCCGCAATCAAGTAATACTTTTTTACCGGATATTTCAAGCAAATGCTGTGAACCTGTGACTGTCTGTGCTGCACCGCAAAATTTTATTTTCATATTATGCTCATTCCCGCGAAGGCGGGAATCTCTGTTATTGATATTTTGAAATTGTTTACCTTTTTATTAATCATTTTAATTAATCAGTACTATCCAAAATAACATAACTTACTGTAACTTTAAATGTATTTTATATTATCAAAACCTGATAAATAAAAAAGCCGGCTGTTACAAAACCGGCTTCTAATAATCTATATTATACTTTATTTATTTTATTGAAATACTTATTGCATCTGAATCCTTGTTACCATCTTTGCCTGCAATATATATGACGGCTTCATTTTCTTCAAATACCAATATATATCCATGTTCTGAAATTACCTGGTTCATTATATTGACATTATTTTTTTTGAGTTTATTCCCAAAGTAATATATATCGCCGCTTTCTGAAGTCAGTTCAGTATTTTTGACCCAGATTTCTTTATTGTTCAATTGAACAATTCTCTCACCCCTGAGTATTTCTTTAATTCCATCAGAATTAATATCTATTTTCAAATATGTCAATATTACGGAACTATTATTGGTAGAAATATCCATTACTAAATTAGAACCTTTTCCGTTAGCGCTTTGCGCAAATGAAAAACTAATTGATAGAATTATTGCAAGTATATATTTCATCTTAACTCCTCCTAATTGAATTGTTATGTAAATTTAGTAACACAATTTATGTGCCAAAAAAGACCTCTTTAAATTGAATTTTTCGAACGTGTTTTAGGCTATTTCTGACATAATTGTCATTTATCCGGGATTACATGACATTATTAATACAACTGACATTGTTCTAAATATAGAATTTTTTGACAAAATATGTATTATTATTTGGCACAAAAATTGATACTATTTATCTTTATGAAAGGAGAATTATAATGAAATCAATAATTAAAGATTCCAGAAAGCTATTAATACTGTTTATGCTCATGGGCCTGGGATCGGTCAATCAAATGCACGCTCAGTCGTTTGATTCAAAATTTGTAAACCAGTCTATACCCGATAGGATGATTCCCGGCAGTAAGTACAACATCATATTATCTTTTCAGAACAGCGGCACTGATACATGGACGCCCGGTGTTGTAAGGCTGAAAATCCTTCCGGATGACGAGAATAAGGCATTGTGGTCAGTTTCAGAGCTGGAGCTTACTAAAATGATAGAACCCGGAAACACAGCAACAATTGAATTAACCGTCACAGCACCAAGCGCTGCCGGAGTATATAAATTAGCCGGCCGGCTCACTGCCAGCGGAAGTTACTTTGGTGAACAAAGCAAGATACTTGAAATATCAGTTAACAGCGATGTTTCACTAACCGAAGCGCTGAACAGTGCCGCATTTGTAGAACAAACCGTACCTTCAATAATGGAAGCCGGTAAAAAATATAAAGTAATGATCAGTTACACTAATACAGGTAAAACCACATGGAATCAGAATAGTTACAGACTGATAATGCTTGATGCAGCGGGAAATCCGTTAACCGGAAATTTCTGGAATACGTATTCAGTCAGCCTGGATGAGAACATTTCTCCTGGGAGTTCAAAGGTTTTTAATTTTGATATCATTCCATTTGCTGCGGGTACATACACACTGCAATGGAGACTTGCATCAGGTGAAACCGGTTTGTTCGGAGATTTGAGCAACCCGGCAGTTGTTACAGTAATCCCGGTTCCAGAAATTAAGAATGAAGGCAAAAGCGGAAAACAATAATTAAATCATTTAATAACATTTAAAGGAGAAAACATCATGCTTTGGACAATTGCAATAATATTACTGGTACTTTGGCTTCTGGGTATGGTAAGCTCATACACAATGGGCGGCTTCATTCATATATTAATAGTACTTGCTGTAGTAGCAATACTTGTAAGGCTGATACAGGGCAGAAACCCGGTGGCATAAATTTTAAAACATAACCATGATACCTGAATCCGGTAAAACTGAATCAATTTGGATGGGGACATTTGATGTCCCCAAATTTTCTCCGCTGGATAAAGATACATCCTGCGATGTTTGCGTAATTGGTGCCGGTATAACCGGGCTTACTTCCGCTTATATGCTGTTGAGATCAGGTAAAAGTGTTATAGTAGTTGACGATGGAAATATAGCAGGCGGTGAGTCATCACGAACAACAGCCCATATAACAAATGTAATTGATGACAGATACTATCACATCGAAAATCTTCACGGAGAAGAATCTGCCCGGCTGGCCGCTGAGAGCCAGACTGCAGGAATAAACCTGATCGAAAAAATAGTTACGGAAAATAATATTGAGTGTGACTTTACGCGTTTAAGCGGATATTTGATTTTTAAACCTGATGAAAGATCAGGTGTTCTGGAAATGGAATATGAAGCATGCCAAAGAGCAGGTATTAATGTGAAAATAGCTTCAGAGCCCCCGCACAAGAAGCTGGGTGACTACCCTTGTCTTGAGTTCCCCAACCAGGCGGAGTTTCACATGCTGAAATATCTGTGCGGATTGGCAAATGCAATTGTCACAGCAGGCGGAAAGATATATACACAAACCCATATTAAAAAGATCACCGGCGGTAACAAACCCGCTGCAGAAACCAAGGATAAATACAAAATCACCGCAGGTGATATTATTGTCGCAACCAACAGCCCGGTGAGTGATTATGTAGCAATTCACACCAAACAGGCTGCTTACCGTACTTATGTAATTGGTGCAAGCATTCCAAAGGATACAGTCCCCCATGCACTATACTGGGATAATGAAGATCCATATCACTACATAAGGTTATATAAACAGCAGAAAAATGATATTCTGATCGTTGGCGGCGAAGATCATAAAACCGGTCAGGATGATAACCCCGAGCAACGATTCCGGAACCTGATAAAATGGACGGCGGAAAGATTCCCTATGGCAGAACATATTGAATACAAATGGTCAGGGCAGGTTTTGGAACCTTTTGACGGGCTTAGTTTCATAGGCAAGGACCCTGAAAACCCTGAGCATGTTTATATTGCTACGGGTGACTCCGGTATGGGTATAACCCATGCTTCCTACGCAGCCATTTTACTTGACGACATGATAAATGGCAGAGAAAACCGGTGGGCAGAAATTTACGACCCTAAGAGGATCACTTTAAAAGCAGCGCCGGAATTCATAAAAGAAGGATTTAATACCGCAGTACAATATATAGATATCATTACACCGCCGGAATATGCTGATGAAAATGAAATTCCACCCGGCACGGGCGCGGTTTTAAATTTCGGAAAGGATAAATCAGCGGTTTATAAAGATATTAACGGAAAGATATATAAATTTTCAGCATTTTGTCCGCATTTAAAATGTATAGTGGAATGGAATAAAACTGAGAATACCTGGGATTGTCCATGCCACGGTTCCCGTTTTGAAGCGACCGGAAAAGTAATAAATGGTCCTGCGTTGGCAGACCTGAAACCTGTAAATTAAAAAATTATGAAAGCATTATGGAAAGGCTCGATCAGTTTCGGGCTGGTAAATATACCTGTTAAATTATATTCCGCATCACAAAGTCATACACTTGATCTGGATATGCTGCGCAAAGGCGACCTTTGCCAGGTCAGATTCGCGCGTGTTTGCAGGGATGATGGGAAAGAAATACCCTATGAAAATATTGTTAAAGGATATAAGTATAAAGAAGGCGACTATGTTGTATTAACTGATAAGGATTTTGAAAGCGCAAGCGTTGAAAAAACCCACACAATTGATATACTGCATTTTGTAAATGAAAGAGAAATAGACCCTGTATATTTCGAAAAGCCGTATTTTCTTGAACCTGAAAGATCCGGAACAAAATCATACGCTCTGCTAAGAGAAGCTATCAGGCAGACAAAAAAAGCGGGAATCGGCAGATTCGTTCTGAAAAACCGTGAGCATATAGGTTTACTCAGGATCTTTGATGATGTTATTGTATTCAACCAGATAAGATATTATGATGAACTGAAGGATACGGGTGAACTCAATATACCGGGCTCAAAACAGGTTACCAAAAAGGAAATAGAAATGGCAGTGGACCTGGTTAAACAGTTAAGCAAAAAATATAATCCAAAGGAGTACAAAGATACTTACGTTGATGAGCTTAAGAAAATCATCACAAAAAAAGCAAAAGGACAGAAGATAAAACCCAAAGGCAAAGAGCCCAAACCAAGCACCGCAGGAAATTTAATGAAGCTGCTAAAACAAAGTATGAAAAGCAAAGCAGCATGATGAAAATTGTATTATGAGCCTCAGTGATTACAGGAAAAAAAGGAACTTCAAAAATACATCAGAGCCGGCAGGTAAAAAGAAAGCAGATCTTAAACAACTGGTATTTATTGTGCAAAAACACAACGCCAGCCGAATGCATTATGATTTCAGGCTGGAGCTGGACGGAGTGCTGAAGAGCTGGGCAGTGCCTAAAGGACCTTCCATGAATCCTGAAAATAAAAGGCTTGCAATGATGGTTGAAGACCATCCTTTTGATTACAAAGATTTTGAGGGTACGATCCCCAAAGGTAATTACGGAGCCGGAGAAGTGATAGTATGGGATAGCGGAATTTATCTGCCTGCAGGCGGAGGTACAGATAAAGATGAAAATGAAAAACTCTTAAGGAAAGCGCTGAAAAAAGGTGATATAAAAATTGTGCTGCTGGGCAAAAAGTTAAAGGGCGAATTCGCGCTTGTGAATATGAGAAAAGACGAAAAGTCATGGCTGCTGATAAAAAAGCAGGATGACTACGCTGCAGATACGGATATACTTAAAAAGAACAAATCTGTTATAAGCGGAAAAACTATAGAAATGATACAGAATGCTAATGGCAGAAAAAAAACAAAATCCAAATGACCTGTTAAAAGTCCCTTTCCCGGGAAATATAAAACCAATGCTGGCTACACTGGCTGATAAACCTTTTAACAGCAAAGAATGGATATTTGAAATTAAATGGGATGGTTACAGGGTAATATCCAAAAAAAGAAAAAATTCAACTGCCCTAAACTCCCGTAATTTAACATCGTTTGATGCTCTTTTTCCTTCAATAAAAAGATCACTGAAATATATTAAAGGTGATTTTGTAATTGATGGCGAAGCAGTTGCGCTTGATGAAACAGGCAGGCCAAACTTCCAGCAAATACAAAACTACAGGAAAACCGGGCATGGGAATGTAATTTATTATGTATTCGACTTATTGTGGCTCAACGGTTACAACACTGAAGTTCTGCCGGTAACAGAAAGAAAAGAGCTTTTAAAGGAATTGCTGCCCGAAACTGATAATATAATTTATTGTGAGCATACAGTTAATAACGGAATCAGTCTGTTTAAGGAAGCTAAGAAGCTGAAGATTGAAGGTATAATAGCCAAAAAATCCGATAGCTTATATTATGAAAATACGCGCTCTCAAAACTGGCTGAAAATAAAAACTGATCAGGCATTGGAGGCGGTGATCTGCGGCTTTACGGAACCAAGAGGTAGCCGGAAGTATTTCGGGGCATTGATATTGGGTGTATTTAATAAAGGAAAGCTTACTTATATTGGACATACCGGTACCGGTTTTAACCATTTAAATCAAAAATCTGTTTTCAATTTAATAAAAAAGTATGCTGTTAAAAACAGTCCTTTTGATAAAGCCCCAAAACCAAATGCTCCGGTAACCTGGATGAAACCTGAACTGGTTTGCGAAGTAAAATTCTCACATATGACAAATGACGGAATACTAAGACATCCTGTATGTATGAGATTGCGCGATGATAAAAAAGCGGAAGAAG
>JABFSP010000413.1 GCA_013140565.1 Ignavibacteria bacterium | reverse complement strand
TATTGAAATGAGAAGAAAAACAATAATGAAAATATAGCTAATTTTGGGCATAATTTTAGTATAATTTTAAGGAAAATTACGAAAGATAGTAATTAAATACAATTTGAAAAAAATTGCGGAAAACGGGAGGTAATACATTAATTTACCGGTCAATTAATGCCGGGAACCAAGAAAAATAATGAAGACAACCGAAGTGGAGAGCTGTTTATTTGACTATTGAAGTATTTGCATTATAATATTCCTTGCTTTCCAGGTTTACATAATAAACCGAAGCAAAAAATACGAAAAGGAAAATCAGTACTTTAATCAATTCATATTTAAATAATTTTATGAATTTGGCCGGGGCTGAATTTGAAGATAATGATTCGGGGGCTTTTAAAGAGATTGTTGTATTTAACATTGATATAAAATATAAAATAATTTCAACACTTTCAAATACAAATTTTGTTAAAATTAATAAGCTTAATATTATGATTAGGTTAAGAAGCTGTTATGAAACCACCCGTTATGTTAGAACAAATTATGGAATATGTGTGACATTATAAAGAACCCTGCCCGATAAGGCAGGGTTCCATTCAATTAACACATTAAAACAAACTATACTATTATTTTACAAGCACCATTTTTTTGGTTTCTTTGTAATCTGCAGCCTCCAGTGTATAAAAATATACTCCGCTTGAAAGCTCAGACGCATTGAAATCAACCGAGTAATTTCCAACAATTATTCTCTGGTTCACAAGAGTCTTAACAAGCTGACCTTTGACGTCATAAACCTTGATCGCGGTGTTACCATCTTTTGGAACCGAAAATTTTATTGTTGTAGAAGGATTGAATGGATTTGGGTAATTCTGGTTCAGTTCAAATCTTTTTGGTACCGAACCGCCTTCACCTTCTATGCCAACAAGCGGAGGAAAACCTGTAATACAGACTGTTGTAGAAACATTGAACGGAGCGCCGTTGCCGCTTGCAGGATGCTGAACGTTGATAAAAAAGTTATTGTAATCCGGTGTAAAATATCCTCCCGTTGCCTCTGCTCCTTTTGGGAAATTTGCGAATCTTTTGAGATCGTTAACAGTTGGATTTGGCACACTGAGATTTAATGCATATACCTCGCATACCCAGTTTGATGATGATGTAATGTATGAAGGCTGTCTGCCTCTTGTTCCCGCTATCAGATCTTCCTGCAAATAGATGATGTTTCTTGCCCTGTCGATCTGAATATTATCAACTGATGCGAAATTTGTTTTACCGTCTGATGCCGTACCGCCTTCAACCAAAACTGATAAACCAAGAGTAACGGGATCGAGTTTTAAAACTCTGCCATAAGGATCATCATACCTGTTAGAGCCGACATGTTTTGGAACAAGGTGGTTTGCAACAACTCCGCCCAATGTTATGAATGATGAAAGATCAACTGAATCAGCTCCGGTTTCCGCAATGTAAATATTACCGGATGCATCCATATCAATATCTTCAAGTCTTATAAACAATGTAGCACCAAGCCTTTGCGCAACTGTGCGCGCGTTGTTCAATGAATCTCTGTTCATAGGCATGGGCAGCCATGTACCTGAATTACCCACCTGTTTATATGCGAACAATTGACCCGTTGTATAATCACCAAAAGTATTGGCAACAAATTTAAAGAAACAACCGCCGGAAAAATCATCTGTCAGATATACTGTTCTTCCGTCAGGCATTACCTGTGCGGCTTCATGGGAGAATCTTCCCATCTGGAACATTTTTCTTAATGCTGTATCACCCTGTACATTGCACTCAACCATCCATCCAAAGTTCAGATATTTTTTGTAACCGCCAAAATCTGTTGTATCCCTTATTCCTGCGCCGTTATTAAAAAGCTCAACATTGCTGTTTGGCGGAAATTCTTCCGTTGTTAAAATGTTACCGTTAGCAAGTATTCCGTTACCGCCCGCACAGTTGGTTCTGGTTAATCCAATGTGCGCGAAATTCATATGCTTAAAAGGTCCCGTGGGATACCATGAGTTACCAACCTTTGTTACAGCCATTGTTGTTGCTCCGCCGCCATCACCTAAAAAGGTATTGCTATCCGCTGTTTCATGGTTGATAAATAACCAGCCGTTAGTGCTTGAACCGTTGTTTGGAACATACATAATAAAATCGTTTACACCCCTCGAAGGTCTTGATGAACCATTACTCAATACTACAGGCTGACCCTGCTGAAAAACAATGGAAAACTGAAAGCCGGGAGGCAGTAACAGGTAGTTTGTTGAAGCAAATGCTGTATCTATTGGTGTAAACGGGTAGCTTTGAGCCAATGATGACCCTGCTGCCATAAACACCAATAGCAAAGAAAGAATGAATTTTTTCATAAAATTATTCACGGTTTAGTTTATATATTTTTGTTTAACAAATTTTATTGCGGATTAACAAAAATAACCGTGAACGGTTAGGAAATAATTAGATGAGCTTTAGTTAAAGGTTGAATTTATGTTAGTATTGTGTATAGAGCTTAACAGGATTAAAATAATCTTAACAGGCTCTGAATGAAAATGAAAAAAACCTGTACCGCGCCTGGTCTCCGTGGTTCAGGTTTAACAGCAGGGATAACAGAAATTTTTAATTGTTGCCTATAATTTTATTTAGCTATCAGTACGGCAAGCTCTTTGCCCGCATATACTGCGGCTATGCAGAAAATTACATTAAGCGCGACGTTAAGGGCAAACAGCATCATCTGGTTAAGCTCCATTAACCTAAAAGATTCATATGCAAATGCTGACATTGTAGTGAATCCGCCAAGCATACCAATTGTAATAAAATCACGCATTTCAGGTGAAATATTCCTGCCAAGCGAAACAGAGTAGATGATAAACCCAAGTATAAAGCTGCCTATTATATTAACAGCCAGTGTACCGAAAGGGAAAGAGGGGAGCAGGTTATTTATATATCTAGAAAGCAGGTAACGCGATACCGCGCCAATGAATCCGCCAACACCTATGTATATTATATTCAGCATTGCTTAAAAATAAATATATAAGTGTGAATATTAAAGGGAGATTTTTCCGTTACACCGTACAGCAGCCGGGTGCAGCAGCCTGATCTGTTGACCTGTGCTTTGCAAGTCTTGCAAGAATTATCATATTTACAAAAAACCCTATGATCACAATTCCGTTAAACATTCCCGCCCATTGTTTTGATGGAGCGATTTCAGGAAGGATGCATAATACTCTCCATATAAGAGTAGCATTGAGCAGGCAGTACCATATATAAAGCGATTTACCAAACGGGCTGATATTAAGCTTAAGTACTGCAGGCAGTATTACAGGTGCGTGCGCGAATATCATTAAAAAAACAAAACCTATAAAAAAGGAATGTATGGAAGCATCATAATACGACCCGAAATAGGAACCTAACGCAAAAAACACTCCCGCTGCAGCAAGCCAGATGTACGCTGTTATCAGTAACAAACCTGAATAATAGCTTACCCCGGGTTTTTTGAGTGAGTGTTTTGCCATATCGAATTTAAGAAGCCATAAGGCTGAGCCAATAAACGATACGGCGGTTAAATAGCTGCCAAAAGAATGGAATGGCATAATTATGCTTACTATAAAAACTCCAAGCAACGTTAGCAGTACAAGCTGTTTAATTAATATGTTCTTATTCAGCAGGAACTTTGAAAATTCAAGCCGCTCACCCGTTATTGTAAAGAACAGAAACGCTATCCACCACATAACAGAAGCGGGATAAAAGGATGTATTATACAATATTGCATTACCTATAAAAAAACATAACGCACCGGCAAGCATTATTAAAATATGGAGCCCTTTATGCTTAACATATAAGAAATAATATATAAAGACGAGTCCCACGGAACCCGCGAGCAGGAAAATGTATGCCGTTTTAGGCATGGAAAGCAGGAAAAATATTATGCTGAGAGAATTCAGCACCGGCGCAAGAAGCGCGATCCTGTTTGGGTAACTAACGCTGCGCTCAAGGCATATGAGGGTACCAACAAAAGAGCCTATCATCAGCGCGCCATGCTCACCCGATGGCAATGGGATGGGTAAATTCCACCCAATGCGGAACCATCCGGAAAATAATCCCGTAAGCAGGCTAAGCAGTACCAACGGGATTATAAATAAATGTTTATTCTTCATGTCTTAGATTCATTTTTCTTCTAAACAAAAATATAAACTTTACTTTTCAGTTCAATTGACTTATATCAAGAGAAAAAAAAGCTGAAAATACGTTGTTTCGGGATATAAATCATAGTCTTTCAAATCATTTATCATTTTTCCGGCGGGCTTTGTGCGTTATTTTTGAAATGAAAGGGGGGAATAAACCATGTACCTTCTTCATAAAATTGATGTATGGTCAGAGAAACATCACCCGCTCTGGCTTGATTTCTTCCGCGTACTGCTTGGTACAGTTCTTGTATGGCAGGCACTCTATTTTATTGCTAACAAAAGCGCAATTGTGCAGATAGTTGACCAGTACGGTTTTGGATTTTATACCATGACTGCCGTCCACGCTATAATAGGCATTCATTTGGTTGGTGGAATCCTTATCTTATTCGGACTGCTCACAAGATTTGCCGCCGTTATTCAGCTTCCGGTGCTGTTATGCAACATAATTTTTATTGTTATACCCAATGGGTTTATGTCAATAAGACCCGAAGCCGAACTGACATTTATAGTATTTGCGCTTGTTTTACTTTTTCTTTTTGAAGGCTCAGGCCATTATTCACTGGATAACTACCTGAAAACACATAACGAATAAAGCAAATAGCGAAATAGTGGAATAGTGAAATTGCGAATTAGTCACTCTTTAACAAGTGTGCTTACCCTCATGTATATATTTTATATGATTTTAAATAGGTTTATATAATTATACCTCCTAAAAAGAATTAATTTGCAGCCCGGGACTTTTATATTCCTTTATGGAATTGAAACACTCTCCTTAAATTGTTAAACTTGTGAAACTAAAGTTTATGCAATGATAAAATCCACATCGCTTATTTTTTTACTTTCCATAATCATTCTTCAAGAAAATTATTCACAATGCTCTGATGCCGGAGTATGTACTATTGGCAGACACCAGGTAAATGAATCTGTGATAAAGAGCAGCCACATATATTTTGGATTTATCTACGGCGCAAGCGGCACCGATCCTGATATTAACGGTAACGCCAACGACCTGATAATCCCTTCGTTTAATCTTGAGGCTGATCTGGATCTAAAAAATAATTTCAGGGTTAACGCTTCGGTTCCGTATTCATTCATATCCGGACCGCTTGGCGAGAAAAACGGGATAGGTGACCTGCAGGTTGTGTTTTCCAAAATGTTCAGAATTAAAAAGAAACATCTGCTGACCTTTTTTGCCGGCGGGAAATTTGCAACCGGAAACGTGAATTCAAGTGACTCCCTTCCGCAGCGGTATATGCCCGGACTTGGCACCAACGATATAATTGCCGGCGCTGTTTACACGGGGGTGAATTATTTTTTCGGGATAGGTTACCAGAAGCCGTTTGGCAGAAGCGCAAACTATATTACTCGTTTAAAAAGAGGAGATGATGTTTTTTTCCGAGCCGGATTTTTTGAGGAATTCAGCAAAGTAAGTGTAAAAGCCGAAATACTTACAATACTCCGCCTGCAGCCATCAAGTGTGCTTAATACAGTATCACTTTCGGAAACATTCATAGAAGTTGACGGCAGCAACGAAGCGCAGGTAAACCTGCTTGCTACTGTGGGTTATAAATTTTCAGATGAAGTAACGGGTAATCTTCAGGCAGCGCTGCCTTTTCTGAAGCGCGACTATAATTTTGACGGACTTAAAAGAAAGTTCACTCTTGGCGCGTCACTATCGTATAATTTTTAAGTCGTTTATTCTTCCCACCACGGTTTTTCATTTGCATTCATAGGCACAGGATCACTTGGTTTATCCGTTCCGGTAATCCTGCTTTCAAAGCCGGCGCTGACAGTTATTTCATTTTCTGAAAGAGATTCCGGAAGTTCCGTCTGTAAATCCTTCATTTTTTTAGTAAATTCTTCAATGCTTATTTTACCGCTTTGATAGTCATCTGAAAGCTTTTTCATCTGCTCGCTTTTATCCTGTATATTCTTTTTGTTATCCTCATTTCCCAGGTTTCTACTGAAAGAAACCGAGCCTTTAAAAACTTTAAGTACGTTTACAACTGCATCACCCTCCTTCAGAATTTCAAATGAGAAAACAGTCCCTTTTATTCTAATGCAGGCACCATCTGTGCAAACTGTTATAGTCTTTGGAAATGTTGGCTCCCAGTCAATACCCAGCTTGCCTGCTTTTAATGTCATATTTATATTTGGAGGAGCTTTGCAGTAATCCTGGACCTCAACGCGTCCGCGCTCACCTCCAAAGAACATATTTTCTCCGTCAGATAGCTGGGCAACAATGAAGTCATTTCCTGTTTCCGTGGTCAAGGGTACTCCTACTAAAACCGTATCGCCCTCTTTAAGAAACCTTTTTTCATAAGTGGTAATTGTTTCAATTTTACCGCAAGTATTAATAGTTTCTTTTTTAGCAACAGTGCCCGTCACATTGCCGTTTACCAGCTTTACTTTCATCAGGCATGGATTGTCAGATTCATTAAAACTGAAAGTATTTCCGTTAACCCCGTCAAATAACAGTGAATCATGCGCGCTTGCAGAATATTTTAATTGTTTATTTGGCTGGGAGTAAATACATACAGGAACCAAAAACAAAATAAATAAAAACGTAGTTGTTTTCATATTTAATTAAAATTATTTGATTAATATTAATTTTTTTGTATCAGAGAAACTGCCGGCAGAGAGCCTGTAATAATATACACCGGATGAATGATCTGATGCATTCCAGTCAATTTCATATGTTCCGGGCGAGAGCTGCTGATTTACAAGAACCGCAATTTCTCTGCCGAGATTATCGTAAATGGTTAACAAGACCATGTCCGTTTGTCGAACGGACGCTGCCGGGATATTGAATTTTATCTTTGTTGATGGATTGAACGGGTTTGGATAATTTTGCCAAAGAGAAAACTCAGAGGGGTTATTATTATATATAGGCTGAACATTTGTAATTGCGCCACCGTTAGTTGTTTTTAAAATCATGGCGCCGGCACCTATTATGTATCCTGTATTTATATCGGTAAAGGTTATGCCATATGCCGCATTGTTTGTCCCCGCATCCATATTTATCCAGTTCACTCCGCCGTTGGTAGTTCTTTTACATATTGCCTCTCCGTCCCAAAGTCCCGCACCATAACCTGTATTTGAATTTATGAAAGAAATGACCCTGAAGTTTCCGGCAAGAGCATTTACAAGAAACCAGTTTGCACCGCCGTTGGTTGTCTTCAAAAGGTTTCCCTGGCTGCTGGATAGATATCCGGTATTCAGATCGGTGAAAAAAATATCACTAATGCCCTGGGTGGCACCGGTGATTTGCTGAACCCAGTTCAACCCTGAGTTTGTTGTAGTAAGTATGTTCAGTGAATTTGTAAGTATGTAACCGGAGTTCACATCTTTAAAGTATATTTTACCGAATGATTCTGCCGCAAATCCCGTATTGATAGCCTGCCAATTAGCACCAGCAGTTGTTGTTTTAATTATTAACCCTCCCGTTTGACAGGCGCCAAATCCGGTGTTTGGATTCACAAAAACAAAACTTGGAATTTGTCCCGCAACGCCTGTTGTGAGTGAGCTCCAGTTCGCACCGCCATCTGTTGTTTTATGAATAATGTTATTAGAAATTGAAAGATACCCGGTGTTGTTATCTGTGAACTGAAGACTGCCGATGTTTGATGAGACTGGTGGGGTTAATAATTCCCAGTTTGCGCCTGCGTTTGTTGTTTTTAAAAGTTTTCCTATATACAAGCCCACATAACCGGTATTAGCCGAAGGAAAACTGATTGAAAAACCTGTTGTATTTGTTCCGGCAAACAGAGGTAACCAGTTTATTCCTCCGTTAATTGTTATTAACTGAGTTCCGTAGGCACCGGCTATAAAACCTGTATTTATATCAGTAAAAAAAACTGATTTCAGGCTGTTGTTATTTGCTTCAGTAAGTATGCTTACGCTCCAGTTTAAGCCGCCGTTTGAAGTTGAAATGAATCTTGAATTATCCGATACCGCATACACGTTTAGCGGGTCAACTGCGTGGACTTTATTAATTGATTGAGTAATTCCGGTTGTTAAAATACTCCAGTTTACACCGGCATTTGTTGTCTTCACTATTTTACCCTGAAATCCACCTGCAAAGCCATTATTGATATCCGTAAAGCATATTGAATTTAGCGGAGTAGCAAGTCCCGTAGGCTGAGCGATCCAGTTCACACCTGAGTTAGTGGTTTTGTAAACATCCCCTGAGCCTGCTGAAATATAGCCCGTTAAAGCGGATGTAAAGTAAATTCCATTCAAATTGGCAACAGTGCCAATGGGAAGGTTATTCCAGTTTGCGCCGCCGTTAGTTGTCCGCATAAAGAATCCAGTACCGCCGCAAACAAATGCATTATTTGCATCAAAAGAAAAAATTGCGTTAATGGTGCCGCCGGTAGCTGAGTCTGAAACATTCCAGTTTGCGCCTCCATTGATGGTTTTTAATATTACCCAGCGGTTAGACCCTCCGCATATAAAACCCGTACCGGCATTTATGAACGAAACGGATCTTAGGTCTAAAGTTGTTGGTGAGCTCTGGCTTACCCAGTTCAGTCCGCTGTTCGTAGATTTTAAAATTGTACCGTAATTGCCCACGCTGTAACCTATACTGCCAATGAATTTAACATCATTTAAAGTATTGCATTGCGGCACAGGATTCTGTGTTACCCACACAGGCTGAGCAGGAATACTTAATTGGAAAATAAATATTACTGAAATACCAAGCCACGCAATAAAAGTAAAGTTTTTTCTTTTAGTTCCTATACTATATATTGTGTTTATCATTTTACAAGTACCATTTTTTTTGTTTGTGAATAATTATCGGTTGAGAGTTTATAGTAATAAACACCGCCAGCAAACTTTGCTGCTTCAAAATCTATTTCATATGTTCC
>JABFSP010000062.1 GCA_013140565.1 Ignavibacteria bacterium | reverse complement strand
GTATTTGTTGTTACAGGAATGTATGTATTTTCTTTTGTAATCCTGCGGTAATCAGGGTTTTGATTGAAAACAAACGCAACATGATCTGAAATGGTATAATCAAACCTATTGTAGAATTTGAAGATATTTTCAACGCGTTTTTCTATATTGTTTTTTATCCCGTACTGCTGAATTGATAAATTATCCGCGGGGAAATAGAAATCCTTCCTCACTCTTGAAAATGTTCCGTCAAATTCATTGCGCGCAAGGTTATCTTCAAATGGTTTTTCAAAATATATACGGCTGTATACAAGACTCTTTTTCCTTGGATCCAGGGTCTCATATCCAAGCCTCAACTGACCGTCAACAAGGAAATCAGAAAGATTTAGGTTGTAAATGCTGAAGTCGCCGGAAAAACTCGGACCTTTATTCAGCTCATCATATTGGCTTTCAACTTTATAACCCGCATTCAGCGTAGAATAGATCTGCGAGCCGTTTATAACATTATCATACAGCGCGCTCATATAGCCCATGTTTGATGAGGAACCTTTTAGCTGAAATGTCCTGTCATCGCTGAAGAACTGCCCGAAGTAATTGGCTGATATGTTAAGTGAATTGCTCACGGCGTAGCCGCCGGTAATTTTCACATTATCAAAATCACGATAAAGATTTTCATTCAGTTTAGTTACCGATGAAGAATAATAATTCTTAATGAATACATTGAACCGTTTATGCTTTTTGTAAAAATTGATCCGAGAAATAAGCGCTGCCGTGTTTTTATTGTTATCAAAATATGTTATAAGGAAGTTACGGGTAATGTTGGAATCTATAAAGGTCTGCACGTCGGTAAAATCACTTTGCGCCAGTACACCGTACGGGATAAGTATCAGGAGGGCAGCCCATTTATAATATTTTACTATCAATTAGCCAGTTGATACAATTAAATTTAGGATAAATTCTTGTACAGCCCTGAGAGTTTTTCGGTTATATCAGCCGGTACGCTGTGTACACTCATAAGATCTTCGAGCTCACGCGGGTTATCCGGATTCACTTTACCCTCATAAGCAAGCTTCCCTTTATTAATGATTATAACCCTGCTGCAAAGTTTTTCCGCGCTATCTACCAAATGGGTTGAATAAAAAAATGTCTTCCCGCGCGAAGTAAGGTCCTTCACCAGGTTCCTTATCACAAGAGTAGTGTTATAATCAATGCCGCTCAACGGCTCATCCCAGATAATTACTTCAGGGTCATGTATGAGTGAAGATATTATCAGCACCTTCTGCCGCATACCTTTTGAAAACGCATGCATTGGCGTGGTTACTTCATCCTTAAGGTCAAACATTTCCATAAACCCGTATATCCGCTGAATATAAACATCTTTAGGCAGGTCATACATCCTGCAAACGAACTCGAGGAAATCAAATGGTGAAAGCGATAGAAAAAGAGCACCTGTTTCAGGCACATAACCCAGCATCTTTTTCACTGTTACCGGGTCATCTTTAACGCTGAAACCGTTAATATGTACATTACCTGATGTTGCCTGGAGCATTCCGCACATAATGCGGATGGTCGTACTTTTTCCAGCGCCGTTTGAACCTAAATAACCGCATACTTCGCCGGGTTCTATAATAAATGAAATATCATCTATTGCCTTTACATCACCCGCGTATACTTTTACAAGATTTTCAGCAACTATCATTTACGGTAATTAGATTTTGAGTTCTTTTCCTGCTGCGCTATTAGTATTCTTCTGTAATTCACCCTTGAAACAAACGGACTCTCACTATCAATGAACCTGTACAATACATCAGCGTTTTTTGTGATACCAATTCTTTTTGTCTTAATGATCTTGTGATTTCTTAAAACTTCAGGTATTGTAATATAGATTTCATTCCCCAACAACGATGCGCCGTTCAATTCGCCATTAATTTCCATTGCCTGTGTAAGCTTACCCGGACCCGAACAAAGCTCATATATATTATCAATACCGCGGTTCTTCTTCATCGATTTAATTCCGGTAACAGGCTCAACTGCACGTATCAGAACCGCATGGGCAACGCCCGGTTTACCTATCACCGCGTTCACGCAGTAATGATTGCCATAGGTAAAATAAACATAAGCTGTTCCGCCCCGGCCAAACATATGTTCATTGCGTCTTGTTCTGCCCTTAAAAGAATGCGAAGCCGGATCTTTATCACCAAGGTATGCTTCAGTTTCTATTATAACTCCTGAATATAATTTGCTGCCCCTTTTCCTTACAAGCACCTTACCAATTAAACTCTTTGCAGCCTTCAAACATGACTGTAGATAAAAATCTTCATTTAACTTGTTCAATGTCAACTATAAACTGTCAATTATCAACTATCAAACAGTCCATTCTCTATCTTCCCTTTAGCCTTCTTTTTTGTAATCCCCAAATGCTCATAGGCCAGATCAGTTGCTTCCCTTCCGCGTGATGTACGCCTTACAAAACCTTCCAGCACCAGGAATGGCTCATACACTTCTTCGATTGTACCCGGTTCTTCGCCGACTGATACAGCAATTGAATTAAGTCCGACCGGTCCGCCGTTATATGTATCAATAATGGTCAGCAGGATCTTTTTATCAAGCTCATCAAGTCCTAAGTGATCAATTTCCCAGTTATCCAGACTCTCTCCCGCTATTTCAGCGGTGATAATTCCTTTATTCTTTACTATTGCAAGGTCACGCGT
>JABFSP010000200.1 GCA_013140565.1 Ignavibacteria bacterium | reverse complement strand
TTGTAGTCCAGAGAACATAATCAAGTATAAGCGTCATCGAAGCCGCAAGGACGAATGCCCTGATAGTTGCATTACCCACTCCAAGCGCGCCTCCCTTAGCATGCAATCCAACGTGGCATCCAAGTATTGAAATGGACGCTCCGAAGAAAAACGCTTTTATCAAGCCGCCTGCAATATCTTTAATATCAAATACTCTTTTTGCGCTGGTGAAAAAAACCTGGAAAGATACATCCATAAACAGATAAGATACCCCGAATGCCCCGAGAATTGCTATAAAGTTCGCGATGATCGTGAGCAGTGGCAGCATTAAAATACTTGCGAGAAATCTCGGCATAACAAGGTAGCGAACAGGATTAATTGCGAGTGATTCCAGCGCATCTATCTGTTCAGTAACTTTCATTGTGCCAAGCTCTGCTGCAATTGAAGCACCAATTCTGCCTGCAAGTACAATTGCCGTAAGTACCGGGCCAAGTTCAATGAATATTGCTTTAGTTACAGCCGAGCCGAGGAACGAAAGCGAGATGAAACCTTGAAACTGGTATGCAGCCTGCCAGGCTGAAACTGCCCCTGTGAAAAATCCGATAATAATTACAAGCGGTATTGAGCCTACCCCAATATGCTCCATTTGGTCTAAAATCAGCCTTCTATCCCTAAAAACACGGGGAAAACTTACAATAATTCCCCAGATAAGTATAGAAATACTGCCAACTTCCTGGAAAAAGAACTCGATTTTTTTAATAAACCAATCAACAGGTCTGCTCATATCCTGCAAATATGGATAATATAGTATATTTTATCAATTCATAAAGTACTGCTACTTGTTAAGAAAAAAGAGTCTATTTGTTCTAAAAAGTTCATTTTGATAAAGAAATTAAGCATTGCAAGAATGAAAATTTATATTTAGATTATGTTAAATTATATTCAAAAAAATAATGACGTTTACGGAAAATGAGAAAATTTCTATTATTTTTTCTTTGCCCTCTTTGTATTAGCTTTTTCAGCTTCAATGGCAGTCCGGAAATTAAGTATAAAAGAATAAACGAACGTTCTATTGTACGTGTTTCCGATGGAGCAAAATATCAACCCGGAATTATCAATATAAAATTTAAGAATCAAAACAATAATGTAGCATTGCTTTCAACCGGTAATGCCAGGATTGACAACTTGATCTCTCAATACGATCTTACAAGAGTATATAAACCATTTCCTTTAAAACCGGATGTCAGTAAGAGGCTTCCGGGAGATGATGACCTGGATAAATTTGTTACTATCAAATACAGAGGTAACATAGATCCTACAGATCTTTCAAATGAAGTTTTCAGCCAGAATAAAGATATACTTGAATGGGCGGAACCCGAATTCATTTATGACGCTTTATTTATCCCCAACGATCCGTTGGTTTCTACACAATACCATATAGGCAAAATCAATAGTTACCAGGCATGGGATATCACGCAGGGTGACACAAATGTTGTTATCGGAATTGTAGATAGCGGCAGTGACCTCGATCATCCTGATCTTGGTGCAAACATAAAGTATAACTATGCAGATCCTGTTGACGGTGTTGATAATGATGCAAACGGTTATATCGATGATTTTAAAGGCTGGGATTTCTATTACGGCGATAATGATCCGAATATAAATGGCGGCAGCGATCACGGGTCGCATGTTTCAGGATGCGCGTCACAGGTTGCTAATAATAATGTACACGGTGCGGGTCCAGGTTTTAAATGTAAATTGATGATAACCAAACATGCCCCTGACGTTCCGGATAACAGCATATATAATTCCAACAGCGGTATTGTATATATGTATAGTAACGGTGCGAAAGTAATTAACTGCAGTTTCGGAAGTGCGACATACAGTGCAGCTACTCAGAATATAATCAATGCAGCATGGTCTGCAGGAGTAGTGATCTGCGCTTCATCAGGTAACGATGGACTGAATACCCCCAGGTATCCCGGTTCTTACGATAACGTTGTAAATGTCGCTGCATCTAATTCAGCAGATCTTAAAGCCAGTTTTTCAAATTATCATACAACTGTAGATGTTATTGCGCCGGGTGAGAGTATTCTAAGCACTGTTTATAATAACTCATATGCTGTATTTAACGGAACATCAATGTCAACACCCATTACAGCCGGTGTAGTTGGATTGATAAGATCAAAATACCCCGCATGGACAAATACTCAGGTTGTTGACAGATTAAAACTTGGTGTAGATAGTATTTATCATTTAAATCCCGCATATATAGGGTTGCTGGGAACCGGAAGGGTGAACGCTTTTAAATGCGTAACTGATAACCCGATTGTAGCATTACTTTCAAATACTGCAAGTGATTCTTTGTACGGCAATAATGACAGGGTTTTTGATGTTAATGAAGTTGTTACGTTCAGCATGATTTACAAGAACATCTGGCTTTCAGGGAACAATGTTTCGCTCAGGCTGACAACTTCAGATCCGGATGTTGAACTGGTTCAGGATTCAGTTTTTGCAGGAAATTTGAATGCTTACACTACTTATTCTACCACCCCAAATGCTACTTTCAGGGTTAAAGCCAAAACAACTTGTCCGTTTGATAAAGTTGTGACGTTCAATTTGAGAACTTCGTCAAATGCTTATTCAGATAATGCCTCAACTACTTTTACTGTTACTTTCAGGCACGGCTGGGCTACGCACACTGTTAATAA
>JABFSP010000174.1 GCA_013140565.1 Ignavibacteria bacterium | reverse complement strand
CTGTAAAAGTAAAATTGAATATTTATGATGTTTCAGGAAAGATGGTCGAAAAAATATTAGATAAGAAATTACAAGCCGGAACTTATGAAACAATTTGGTTTGGAAATGAACATACAAGCGGAGTATATTTTTGCAAATTTCAAACTTACGAAAATATTCATATTATTAAATTAATTTTACTGAAATAACCTAAAGGACTTGCATATATATGAAAACCAAAATATGGAGTCGATTGAATTCTGTTATAAAATATCTATCAGCTTTTCTTTTAATATTGTTATGTTTTAACAATAGTTCTGGAAAGTATAATTATTCATATGCTAATAATTATGATTCCATTCCCATCATGGCAGCAACAAATATGCTTAAAAAGCACATGGAAGAATTTGATATACCAGGCATGCAAATTGCTGTTTCTATAAAAGGAAAATTGATTTGGTCAGGTGCATTTGGATTTAGGGATGTTGAAAATAAGATCGCTGTCAATTCGCAAACCTCTTTTAGAATAGCAAGTGTTTCAAAAAGTTTAACAGCTGCTGCGATAGGTATCCTGTTACAGGATAAAAAGATAGATCTTGATTCATCAGTTTACAAATATCTGCCATCATTCCCTAAAAAACGCTGGAATTTTACGTTAAGACAACTTGCCGGGCATACATCAGGGATAAGGCATTATAATTCAATTGAAGATGCAAGCTCAACAATTCATTATAATTCTGTTACTGAATCACTCAGTCAATTCAAAGATGATACTTTATTATTTGAACCAGGCTCTCAATATTCTTATAGCAGTTATGGATATGTTCTCTTAAGCGCAGTAATTGAATCTGCATCGGCACAAAATTTTCCTGATTTTATTAATTCAAAAGTATTTGTCCCTTCAGAAATGACACATACTTCCATGGATTATTGTGATAAGGATATACCAAATAGAAGTAAGTTTTATATTTTAAATGAAAATAATAAACGCATATTAGCGCCTTTTATTGATAATAGTAATAAATTTGCTTCTGGTGGAATGATATCTACAGCAGAAGATCTTGTCAAATTCGGTAATGCTGTGCTTTTTGATAAATTTCTAAAACCGGAAATAAAAGATATACTTCTTTCAAAAATGAAAACTAAAGATGGTAAAGAAACCGGAAACGGGATTGGCTGGGAAATTGGGAAAGATCCAGGTGATAGACCTGTATATTATATGGATGGTTCACTTCCCAGTGCAAGATCATTTATTATAGTTTATCCTGATGAACAAATGATAATTTCAGTTCTATTAAATACCGGCAGTTCAGTTTTCTTTAATAAAGAAGAAGTTTTTATGCTGGCTGATTTATTTTTAGATCCATCTGGACTTGATCCAACAACTAAGGAAAAGAATAATATTTCAGGAAAATATACTTATTCAACTTTATTTGATGGAGAATCTATTACAGGGGAAATAAATATCTCAGAAAATAATGGTAAACTAAATGGGACTATGACAATTCCGAATAGCTTTTTTGCAACAAGAATAATACCTGTACCGGTTGTCAAAATTCGCGGAGATGAAATTGAACTGTTAGCTATTCCCGGCAACTGGTTTTCATTGACAATAAAAAAAAATATTAATACAGTAAGCGGAAAATGGAGTTTTGGACCTATTAAAGGTGACCTAACGGGAAAATATGAAAAATAGTAAAAATATGGTTTCAAGGTTATGAAATAGTGTTGTTTTTTAGTCTGGTTTGATTTAAAAATGAACGAGAACAAGTTTTTGATAATAAATTGAAACCTTCTTTGCGCTAAAATCATCTAAATAAAAAGCTCTCCTAATTTATTTAATTTCAAATATCATGAACAGAATTTCATTCTTCCGTGTCTTTACGGCAATAATGCTGTTTATTGCCGTTTCATCTGTATACTCACAAAATGTGTCCGGCAATAAAACAGCTCAAAATAAATTATCGGCAGAAAAATGGGCTGAGGATATAGATCACTTACTGAAAGAAATGCCTAAAATTCACATTGAGCCTTACAATCATACTTCAAAAGAAAATTTTGAGCTGTTTGCTGAAGTGCTGAAAAGCAAGCTTAAAAACATGAGCGATAATGAAGCTATTTGTGAAATTGCTAAGCTCACTGCCATGATAGGTGACGGACATACAGCACTGAACATTTTTAATTTCCATAATTCAAATAACAATGAAAGCTATAAGGTGCATATATTCCCGGTGATGATGTACCAATTTTCGGATGGTATGTATGTAACGGGTTCAGCTCCGCAATATGGTGAGCTTAAAGCCTGCAAAGTATTTAAAATAAACGGGAAAGCAATTGATGATGTAATTGAAATGGTTAAACCAATTGTACCGTGTGATAATGAATACTCGCAGAAGTTTAACCTGCCTTATTATATGGTAATCGCTGAATTCATGAACGGGCTGGGTATAACCAGTAACCTGAACGAAATGGAATTAACTGTAATAAATAATAGCGGCACCGAAGTGACGGCAAAACTAAGCGCGATAGATATGAGCAGCATGCAGCATAACACCGGCGCTTCGGATGATAACGGTTTGCCTCTTTACATGAAGAATGACGCGAAGAATTACTGGTTTGAGTACCTGAAGGATAGTAAAACCCTTTATATAAATTACAAAAGAGTACTTCACGATCCGGCGGACAGTTTAAAATATTTCTGCAAAAGACTTGAAGAGTTCATAAATTCAAATGAAATTGAAAGAACTGTTATAGATATCAGGAACAACGGGGGAGGGAATAATTTAACGTGCCAGCCGTTTGTAAATCTGATAAGCAATAATGCGAAAGTTAACCAAAAAGGAAAGCTGTTTATCATAATAGGCAGGCAGACCTTTTCAGCTGCGTCTTATTTAGCGACCAAGCTTGAATTCAATACTAAAGCAATATTTGCCGGTGAACCAACAGGGGCCTCTCCAAATCATTATGGTGATAACAGGCCGCTTATACTTCCTAACTCTAAACTGGAAGTAAGGCTATCATCCATTTTCTGGCAAAACAGTTTTCCTGTTGATAAAAGAAAATCCACAGACCCGGAAATAAAAGTTGAGATAAGCTCAGCGGATTATTTTACAGGCAAAGATCCTGTGCTTGATGCAGTATTAAATTACAAATACGAAGGTCATACTAGCGTGAGCGTTGTAAAGAGCGTTAAAGGTGTTTATTTTTACAGTCCCATTCAAAGCCTAGAAATAACTGAAGAAGCCGGTGCAATGAAAATGAAGGTCATGCAGATGGATTTTATCGGGAGAAATGTAAGTTTTATTTCAACCGGCTTATATCCTGAAGCAGGCGGATCTTTTGGAACAGATATTGCGGGTTTGAAAATAATTCCCGCAAACAAGGACCTGAAATTAAGTTATATGGGTAATGAGTGGATAATAAAAAGATCAGAGGGTGATTTCAAAACTCCGCAGCAGTTGCTGGATGAAGGAAAAAATGAAGAAGCCGCCGATTTGCTTAGAGAGACAAAGTTAAATAATCCTTCATACCAGGGATTGAATGAAAATACAATTAACGTGATAGGATATTATGCTTTGGGTAAGAAGAATTTTGACGGAGCCATTGTGGTATTCAGCCTGAACTGTGACCTGTACCCTGATTCATGGAATGTATACGACAGCCTTGGCGAAGCATATTTATTGGCAGGAAATACAATTATGGCTAGAGAGAATTATAAGAAGTCAGTTGAGCTAAACCCCGAAAACAAAAACGGAAAGAAGATTCTTGAGAATCTGACAAAATAGAAATTATGTGATTTGCTCAGTGGTGTTTGGAAGCTGTCTTTAATAATTCTTCACCTTTTTTATAAAGCCAGCTTCCAAGTCCCACGTTTTTTATAGGCTCCATCTGGTTTAAGTAATATTCATTTTCAGTCTTGTCATAGTTTTGGCTTAATTTAAGCAGGTTTTCATAAATTTTTATGAATTTCTGGTAACCTGATTTAAGATAAACCGGTATATCTTTATGCTTTCTGATATAGTCCTTAAGTCGGGCGGTTTCAGAATATGAATTTTCAAGTTCGTTTGTTTCATAGAAAATTATGAGTTTGTAAACACTGGTATCAAGATACTGAAGGTATCTTTTCCTTTTTACTTTCTTCAGGTAACTCAATGCTCCTTCAAAATCCTTTACATATGTTTTTAGAATTCCGGTATTTAGATTTACTTCATCATCCCGAATTTCGTCAGGCAGTTCTTTTGAGTGGTTATGAATGAAGTTTTTTACCCAGTCAAATTTATCCAGCCTTAAGGCTGCAAAAATAAAATTCCTGAAATTGTTTGTTTGCGAATTTACCACATTCAGGTCTTTGAAAAGCCCTTCATCTATGATGCTGTTATTCAGATTGAAGATCTCGTTATAATAGCTGAACTCGCCTTTGTTCGTTTTATCAATGCAGTAATTCCGCAAATACTGGTACACTTCATTTTTGAATTCCATCGCGAACATGTCTTTATTCTTCAAAAACATATCTCTTGCAGAATAATAGAATTCGGAGCCATCAGTTTCCTTGAATGCCCAATACAGTAAATAATATATTTCAGCGGGAATAGATACCATGGGCAGGTTTTGTTTGACAATCGCCAGAAGTTTTTCTTTATCGATACATTCAAGCAATTCATTAGATAGACGCGATGATATATCAATATTATTTCTCTTCTGAAGTTCGGTATCCAGAAGTTGTTTAAAAAGTATTATCAAAAAATGCAGAAGCCAGTATTCAGATTGCAGCTTGTAGAATTTCGCTGATTCATTGTAGTTATTCTGTTCAGAAAAATAGGCGCTGATCTTCTTATACAAATTATGAACAGAGAAGTATGTGTCAATTTCTATCTTTTCATTCTTTATATCAGTCTTTGCAGGTGTGATCTGGAGACGAAGTATTTCAGTTAATTTTCTTTTTGAATACTCCTCAAGTAGTATATTGTTCTTTAGCAGTCTGTTGTTCTGTGTATTGTTAGCAATAAGATAACTCTCGGCAATCTTTGTCAGCTCCGAAAGTCTGTTCCATAATGCTCTTCTGTTTATTTTTAAAAACTTCTGTAGATTTTCATTGATATTTATTCCCGGATCTTTAAAAAACTCAGGTTTAATCTTCAATAATTTGTTTAATAATGGTTTATGGTCACGTTTCCTGTTGAAATATGGGTTTTTTGCAAACTTTATAAAGTCTTTTTGCTCCTTTTTACCAAAACTATAGAATATTTCAATGAATTTAGGTTGTCTATTTTGGTGAGTAAGTTTCATAGCGTTATAGTCAATTTATATGCAATAATAGTAATAATAGTTATAAATATGGTGGGTAAATATCAGGTATATTCTATTTGATTTATTTTTATTGTAAAAGTATTTTTATAGATGTCCTTATTCTATAATATAAAATTTTAAGATGAAATTTAGCTCAGCAATTATTAAGACCCTTTTACTTTTATCATTTGTAAGTATTAACGTACTTTCCCAGTGGAATTCCAATGTTGCTGTAAATACATTGGTAAGTGATCCAAGCGGCGAACAGTCAGTTCAGAAGCTTGCGCTTTGTCCCGATGGCTCTACTTATTATTCATGGTTTGATAACCGCGGCGCAAGTTATGCAGTATATTTACAGAAGCTGGATGTGAACGGCGTACCGCAGTTTGCTGCAAACGGAATACTGGTAAGCAGCAACCCGCAGAATTCATCGCTGGTTGACTGGGATATGATTGCTGATAATAATAACAATGCGGTATTGACTTTTACTGATATCAGAAGCGGTGGAACTATAAATCCATTCGCATATATGATAAGCTCCGCAGGCACCCAAATGTGGGGAGCAAACGGAATTACACTTTCAGATTCAGTTAACTCCTTTCAGCCAAATCCAAAAGTTGTGCAGACTTCCGACGGTAACTATGTTTTCTTCTGGAGAATTGGTTCAGGACCGCAGAAACTTGCTTTGCAGAAAATAAATCCTGCGGGAGTTAAGCAGTGGGGTACATCACCTGTTATCTGGACGAGCGGAACAACTGAAAATTATGACTGGCCGGCAATAGTCCCATCCGATAACGGAAGCGTTATTGTAATGTTTTCCGGTTACACGGGTTCATTTATAAGCCCATCAAACTACAGAATATACAGCCAGAAAGTTTCATCGACCGGCGCAAGGGTATGGAATGCAACACAGGATACTGTTTATTCGCTTGGCAGGGTATCAGGATTTTATACACCGCGTTTATTTCCTGATGGAAATAACGGAGCGGTTTACTGCTGGCACGATGACAGGAATTCTGTTAACATAACTACGGGTTACGTTCAGAGGAAAAATTCAGCGGGAACCATACAATTCCCAGTAAACGGTACTGCAGTATCAGGTAACGCTTCAAACAACCATTTTGCGCCTGTAGCGGCATATATGCCCGCAACGGGTGAAACATTTATTGCATGGCAGGAAGCCAACGGCGGACAGACGCAGGTTGGATTCTACGCACAGAAAATGAATTCTTCAGGTACCAGGCAATGGGGTGATGGTATTGCGATACAATCACTGGGAACTGACCAGGTTGTGGCGTATACGGTAATGACAAAAGATACCTCCTCGATAATTTGTTTTAACCAGTCAGCCGCAGGCGGAAATAATATTATTAAAGCAGCAAAAATTGGTTCAAGCGGCGCATATTTATGGCCAGGTAATATTATTACCGCAGGAAGTATTACAAGCTCAAAAATAAGACTGAATTCAGTGATTAATCCGGCCAATAGTAACAGCATTTTATGCTGGCAGGATAAAAGAAATGATGGCGGCGGAATTTACGCGCAGAACATAAAGTTTGACGGTACATTCGGTTCGCTGGTTGGAATCATAAACATCATCAGCAATACGCCCTATAAGTTTGAACTGGCTCAGAACTATCCGAACCCGTTCAATCCGCTTACCAAGATCAGATACAGTATTACTGAAAGGGCTGATGTTAATATATCTATATACGATATTTTGGGAAATAAAATTGCTGAAATAGTGAACAACACTCAGAATTCAGGAACATACGAAGCCGGATTTGACGCTTCGGGATTTGCCTCGGGAGTTTATTTGTACAGGATCAATGCTAATAGTACTGAAGGTAATTCACTTTTCAGTGATACCAAAAGAATGATTTTGATAAAGTAATATACTTTGGAATTTTATATAAGTGTGATTAATTAACAAATTATGATACATATGCTACTTACTCGAAACATCGTACAGGGGGGATATTAAGCAGGCTAGATAGAGACTACATGGCATCCTTTTATATATGTTTTACCCCAAATCAACTCCTTTAGTCAACAGATTAAAGGAGTTTTTTATTTTAGTAAATCAACTGACCCTTTAATTATATTTCATTATCTCGGCAATATCACACAGCTCATGCATAACAAGCTCAAGCCTCATCAATGCGTCGTCATTGGCAAGAAGTTCAGGCTCCATGTAAAACAGCCTGCTTCCTTCAAGGGCTATTAAACCATTAAAACCAAGCGCATTAACCTGGTCTAATTTGAACTTGGTATTAAAATCGAACATTTTTTTAATTCTTTCAGGTGCATTGGTTTGAATAATGAATTTATCATCAAACTCGTTATCGTCAACCATCGTTGAACCCGCAGAATAACTCGCGGAATTCTTCTTGTTCCTTTTATATAACTTAAAGAAAAAATTATCGGTGTTTGCGCAATCAACTGTAAGTACAGTATGCGGAATTACTTTTTTCCCGTCGATGGAATCTCTGACTGCACTTTCGATCTTAACATTGCGGCTTCTGTAAATGCCTTCGGCATGAGGGTGTGTTTTCATTCCAACTTTTTTACTGAAATCACAGCTTAGCTGATACTTTTCAGCCAGCTTTTTATAATTTGATATTACCTTTTTATTTGAAGCAATTAATACAAAGTAAAGAACTATCCATGGCACAACCAAAACCGGAATCAGTACAATCAGCAGTTTAGGATCCATTATAAATAAGTATAAATTATTTAATTATCATTAATTCTACATGCAATTAATGATTAATTTTATTAAAAATAAATACCTAATTCCTGCTAATATGTTCTTTAGAATAATGAAAATTTATCTAAACCGGCGAAACTTTTGGTTTCATGATCGATGCAACTACTGAAGCAGCAAGTATCCCGACAATAAGGATAAGGGAAAGCTCTGTAGAAATAATTTTAGCGGTATAATAATGGTTAAGTATCATTTTTGTTCCAACAAGTACCAGAATTGCCGCTAAGCCGTAATGAATGTAATGGAACAGTTTTACCAGCCCCGCAAGCGCGAAGTAAAGTGAGCGTAAACCCAGTATTGCAAATACATTAGAGCTGTATACTATAAAGGGGTCCTGTGTAATAGCAAGTATTGCGGGAATTGAATCAACGGCAAATATAAGGTCGGTGGTTTCGACCATAATAAGCACAACAAAGAGCGGAGTAGCAACTTTCCTGGCATTTTTAATTGTAAAAAACCTGCCGCCATCATATTCTTCGCTTACCCTGAAAAATCTTTTGAACAGCTTTAGCAAAGGATTTTTTTCAGGGTGAATTTCCTTATCCTTTTGTGTAACAAGTTTTATTCCGGTAAATATCAGGAAAGCTCCAAATACATATATTATCCATGCAAAATGGTTTATCAATGCGACTCCTGCAAAAATAAATATCGCTCTCATTACTAGTGCACCAAGTATTCCCCAAAACAGAACCTTATGCTGGTATAATGCAGGTACTTTGAAATATGAAAAGAGCAGAACGAAAACGAAAATGTTATCGACGCTTAGGGATTTTTCTATAACATAGCCGGTTAAAAACTGCAGGGCGGAATCTGCTCTTGTGAATCCTTCCGGCGGAGTGTAAAAATAATATATTCCAAGATTGAATGACAATGAAAGTACAACCCAAACACCGCTCCATATCATCGCTTCTTTTATTTTTACCTCGTGCGCTTTGCGGTTAAATACCCCGAGATCAAGAGCCAGCATTAAAAGAACAAATACATTAAATAAGACCCAATAAAGTATCTTTTCATCCATCTATTTTCACAATATAAAAT
>JABFSP010000356.1 GCA_013140565.1 Ignavibacteria bacterium | reverse complement strand
CATCTACAGATTCCACAACGATCTTGTAAATATAAACACCATTTCCCAATGTTTCACCGTCCTGATCTTTACCATCCCAGTCAACTACAACAAATTTATCAGAAATATTTGGTTTTTCTATTTCTTTTATCAATCTGCCCGCAACCGTATACACTTTTATCTTTACGCTTATATCAGCAGGATAGTTATGCTGGAAAGTAAATGCAGTTTTATCCCAAAACGGATTTGGATAATTATAGATATTGGTAACCTGCAAAGATCCAGTTGAAGCAACATCAAATTCAATAGTAGCTTCGCTTGAATTATTGTAAGTATCCCATGCTCTTAACTTAAGGGAGTGTCTTCCAACAGTTAAACCTGTAAAATCATATTCTAAAGTACCCGATTTATAGGTGGTATCACTGTTATAATAATTAGTCAGATCATACTTATTATTTTCATTGCCGTCCAGCACACCTTCAAGTTTATGGCCCAGCGTACCGGTAGTGTTAATTCCGGATTCATCAAAAAGATCCGCGATAAATTTAGAATTCTCATTTACAACATCACCGCTTCTGAAATTCCTTGTATTCATGAACATGCTGATCCTGGGTCCGGTTGAATCCGTTTCAGCATTCGGATTAATTCCGCCTACGATAAAATTCCTGTTTATACCAGCGCCATCATACTGGTTATTATAGAAGTAATTGATAAGTCTGCCGGCCTGGTTCTGATAAGAAATATCTTTAGGAACAATGAACTCAGCGGTCCACTGACCGTTTTGAACAGTTTTTGTTCCGGAATAAATTATTCCTCCGTTCAATCTGAAATTCTGAATAAGCGGCGGATTACAATCCTCCTGCGTAGCTACATTCCTGTCAACATCATATATTTTGAGGACAAGTTTTCCGTTATAGTCATTCCACAGGCTTGAATCAGCACGCAGTACTGAACCATATATCTTAATTCTGCTCAGGGCTTTCATTGTATCACCTGCCAGCCCGCTGATACTATCTATATTAGACCTGAACCTTGGCATCTGGACCCGGATAGTAGGGTCACACATTAAAATGTATTTTGCATCATTATCTGTATATAAGACCTGGTTCTTGGTATTAAATATTGCAGTTCCAAATCTCTTCTGAAGAAGCAATGTATCTCTTGGAACATAAAGATTGCTGAAGACCACATACATTAACGCAGCATTGCTTGAGGCATAAACAGGCCTTGATGCCGCAAATGTACCAATTGCACCTTTACGGTTAGCCATCATAAATAATTCACCCGCACTGGTATTTGAAGGATTATCAAACTTACTCATATCGCAGCTCGCAATGGATACAAACGGGTACCTGTTGGTATTATTGATCAAACTTAAAATGTTATCTTTTTCAAGTACATACTCATGTGCCCATACATCCGGGCTTCCGTGACCGGTGTAGTGAATATTCAACACCCCGTCCGACCAGAATTTTGCAACATCAGAATTCACCTGGGGCTTTCTTCTGCCCTGAGGTGTGATTACTGTTGGATATGTTGCAAGATACGCTTTCACCTTATCAATAAATGGCGGGGTATATTGTTCCGCAAGAGATTCACATTGAGATAAGTGGAATATTCCTTCGCAACCGGATGCAGTTGTTTTTTCATCATCGGCAACAAAGAGCATCTTATTTTTCCAGTAACCATTATTTTCACCATTTTCATATGCGTCAATCTTATCAATATAAGTATTCACATCAACCAGTGAGTTTGCCGGAATTCTTCCAATTGCAAGATCGGGTCTATCAATCAAGTTTGTACCGTCAATCACATTTGCGTAAAAGTCGTCTGTTGTAAGTCCATCAACCTGGTGGATCTGAGGGCTTGTAAACTCCCACGCCGGTACATAATTTATTCCTGAACTTGGCAACAGGCCTTTATAATCAAAACTTCCGTCACCCATCAGGCAAACAAACGCTGGTCTTGTGCTCCAGTTTTCAAAAGCATATTTAATAAAATCTCTCATTGCAACAGCATCAAGAACACCGCCTGAAAATTCGTTATATATCTGGTCTGTAGTGACAACTATGGTTTTCAGGTAATCCGGGTTAGAAGGACCGCCCTGCTCTCTTTTAGTTTTAAGCCTATCAGCAGCGGATACAAAATCCTTATGTGTAATGATTATGAAACTGGCACCATCTGAAATTCCGTGCAGATTCTGATTTGATACCCTTGAAGAAATTGAAGTAGGTGTTTTATAACCATTCTGACCTACTACAAAATACCTGCTTAAATTTCCGCTTGATTCAGTTTTCTGAAATTTTACATTTGATGATGTTGCGGTAATGGGCTGGATCATTTTTACATCACTGAGTGATGTTGCGTCAAATACTCTGATATTGCTGTTCGTAAACGAGGAAACATTATATTCAACCAATGCCGCTGTATCCGGGGAATTAAATCTCAGGAAATCGCCTGATACTGAATTAAATCTTCTTTGATATAATATTTCGTACCAATCAAGATATCCCTGCGCTTCACCGTTTGTGGCGTAAAATGTTGAACGCAGTTTAACCTGCTCGCCATTAGTCTTTTGAGACTGATTAACAGTAAAACTGGAAGTACTTGTATTGATCCAGGCATTAAATCCTGCTTCAACGCAGTTTAAATTGAAAAGATATTCAGACATATTGGAATAATCATCTTTGACCTGGAAATACCCTGAGTTCGGACAGATTACCCTTTGAGCAAGTTTAACCCTGTAAAAAATATCTGAACCGCCTTCCAGTCCCGCAAGTGTTGTATTCCATTCTATTGACTGCCCCGGGCTTTTGCTGAAGCTCAGCCATAAATTTCCTTCATTAATGAGATTCGTATTTTCAGGTTCATCAAAGATCTTATCAGTGAACGATGAAGGAACTACAGAAGGGGTACCGTTTTCTGACGGGGTAAAAACCATCCTTTTACCGTTGTTTGGAGTGTTGAAACTTATCCAGTAATAATTTGAACGCGAGTAATAATTCAACACATGGTTATAAGTATTATTCACAGAATCATATACCCACGGATTGATTGATTTCCCGTAAAAGAGGATATAATCATCATTGTTAAAAACGCCGTCATTTTCACCTTCTATATAAACAGCATTTTCAACCAGATCCTCAGGACGCGGTAATGTCATTCTTTCAGCAAGCAGCTCGCCCCCATTTCCGTATATCTTTATGGTCCTGGGATCAATCCCATTCAGATTTATACCGGCACCATCAAGAAAACTTTTAGTGATTTTATAAATACCTTCGCTGTTACCGTCACCGTTATCTTTTATCTCAAGCTTATACCAGTCGCCGGAAGCCAATACGCTGTTGGTAACAAGCCTATCCTTGATTGCATTTCTTAATTTTGGGTTCATCCATGAAGCTGCATTACTGAAGTTTATCCCGCTATTAGAAAGTAAAGCAATTTCCTCTTTGCTTCTCGGGCGGTTAAGCGTAACCGGCGATTCGCCAAAAGTAATTCTTACGCGTATCCTTGAATAATATCTTACATTTTTAGTAACCGGATTATACTGGAACGGGTATATCACAACATTACCTGTGACAGCATCCCTTAAGGGACCCACGGCATCAAGGCTTACAAACTTTTCTGGAAGATATTTATTCTGTGTATACTCTGCGGATTTATTATAAGTATAAAAAATATTTTCAAAACTTCGGATATTGGGGTTGAAAAGCGCAACTTTCGGAACAGGAGCGATATTCACATTCTGCTCTTCCTTCATATCATAATCAATCACCTGAACTGTATTGCTGCGTTCAGAGGGGAGGAATACAGAAAGACTTCTGTACTTCAGGTCAGGGCTGCCGCCAAAAGTAATTGGCTTGTCAAGTCCGAACTGGAATTCGTATACAGAAAAATATTCACCGTTTGCATTGAACTTTTGAGTATTAACATTCGCAGGGTAATATTCAAACTCAATATATGATGAATTTGATGAAATGATCTTATAATCCTGTGAGACCTCTCCAAAGAGATAGTCGCTCATATCAGGAGTTTTCTTATCGTTATTTGATGGGCTTTTGGTTAATGGGTCACCGCCCTGTGCAAATATATTTACACCGGTAAGAATAAGTAAAGCAATCAGGGAATTTTTGAATGATTTCATTCTATTAAAATTTAGTTAATTTAAATAAAAAAACCGAAATTGAATAAATAGTTCAATTCGGCTTTATAAAATCCTCTATAAAAATATTGCTAGCGGTATCCGTATTATAAAACCGAAATTAAAACCTCTAACAATATATTCTATAAATTTTACCCTCTTTTAAAGCAATATATATTGCTAACTAAGAAATGTCAAGACAAAATGAACCAGTAAAAAGCCGAATTTTGCGTTAAATGTACTGATTTAAACAGATAAACAGGCAATACAAGTTTCAAAAACATCTGTTATTTCAATGTTTTTTATTACTCCGCCTGAAGCCTGTATTGAAGCTTTGTTTGAGCCAATCGGACCCCATTCATATGCTTTTGTGGGACCAAATAGCCCGATAACGGGGATATCAAAACCTGATGCCAAATGCATGATACCTGTATCATTTGATACAAATAAAGCCGTTTTGCAGATATTTGCTGCGTTATTCATGATTTCGCCGCAATATTTGGCATATTTTATATGCGGATATTTTTCCTTCAATAATCTTTCGAGTTCATTTACACATTTTGTATCAGCAGGACCTTCGGAAATATAGAAATAAGCGCCTGTACTATTATAGAGTAGATCCATCAATTGTGCAAATTTTTCCTGCGGCCAGATATTTCCATCTTTTGCAGCCCCCGGGTGAAGTCCTATCACCTTTTTTGCCGGATCCGAGAAATTATTGCGATAAAATTCCCCGGCAAATTTTTGATGCTCAGCATTTACTGTTAACTTAATTGAATTTTCTTCAGTAAAAATTCCTATCTGGCGGATAACATCGAGGTTTCTTTCTATCTGGTGAACCTTTTTTGAATCCCATAAAAAATCATTTTTAATGTTTAATGTATACCCTATCTTGTTTGGCTCAAAATCTTTTGACCTGGCACCAACCCTGTATTTAGCCTGGGAGTAATAACCAAGTAAATGATTTGTTGCAGAGAATATTACCGATGACGGAACAATTGCGAGTTCAGGTTTTTTACCGCGGATAATTTTTATGGTATTTATAAAATTTTCGAAACCGTATTCATACTCAATTACATTATCAACCGGTGAGTTATTATTTTCGAAGATATCTTTGAAGCCGGTTGATCTTTTTGTTACAAGTGTTATTTTAGTCTGCGGAAAATTTTTACGAATTGCTCTTAACATAGGAACGGAGCAAAGCATATCGCCAAGCTGATGCCGTACTACAATTAAAATACTCCTGATATCATTAAACACTTCAGGTGAGGGTGTAATATCTTTTTCTAGAACAAATCCTTTAAAGAGTTTTAAGCTAAAATCACCGAGTACTTTTTCGATCTTGCTCAATGGGTTTAACTTTAGTCTTTTTTCACTTCGCGGTACTCAGCATCCTGTATCATATTCACGTCGTAATTCTTTTTGGGCGGGGTTTTTGCTGATTTGTTTTTTTGAGCAGCCGAAACATTTTTTATGATCCTTCTTAAAAAAAGGTAGGCAAGGTAAACTAATATTGCTATAACTACATATTTCACTATTGGGCCGCTTTCCGTAAAGAGGGATTATAATATTTCACTGCTGAAAGATCTGATTTAAAAATTTCATTTACCAGCTCGTCAAAATCTGCGGTGTTATTTACAAAATCTGTCTCTTCGCAATTCACAATCATTATTTTTGTAGCTTTATATCTCGAAAAGAAATAATTATATGCTTCATTCAGACTGCTTATGTAATCTTCGCTTATTTCTTTTTCAATTTCCCTGCTTCTTTTCCGTATGTTTGACATAAGCCTTTCAACCGATGATTGAAGGTAAATTACAAGGTCTGGTACAACAATGCCTCTATCAAGCCCGGTAACAACATGCTCGTAAATTTTGAGCTCATCGTCACTTAAATTCAGGTAAGCAAATATTTTATCTTTTTCGAAGATATAGTCGCTGATCACAAAATTCTGGAATAGTTCTTTCTGGTGAACATCCTGAAGCTGGGTATATCTTTCAAGTAAAAAGAACATCTGCGTTCTGAAAGCGTAATCTTCGGGTTTAATGTAGAATTTTTCGAGAAACGGGTTATCTTCGAAATTTTCAAGTATCAGCTTGGCATTCAGCCTCTCAGCCAGCATCTGCGCAATAGATGTTTTGCCGGCTCCAATAACGCCTTCCACAGCAATATAACTTAACCCGGAATTATTGTAGTTACTTATCAAATGAACTGATCTCTTTTACTTTGCAATTATCTTTACTGCTCTTATAAAGGTTCAATATACTTCTTTCCAGAACAGGATGTATATATCCCGGAATAATATCAACAAGCGGTTTTAGCACAAAATTCCTGCACTCAACATAGGGATGTGGTATTTTGAGCCAATGACTTCTTTTCACATGTTTGCCGTAAAAGAGTATATCTATATCAAGCTCCCTGGCATGCCACTTTTGGCTTTTGATACGACCGGCTTTTCTTTCGGTCAGCTTGGCTGCAGCCAATAGTTCCGCGGGTGTTAGCCTGCATAAAAAAACCGCAGCGCAGTTAAAGAAGCTATTTTGTTTTTTAAAACCCCACGGCTCAGTTTCGTATATATTTGAGACCCTGAGCAGGTTCATTTCTTTATTCAGCGCAAGAGTTTTTAAAGCAAAATTAATATTCCTTAACCTGTTACCTTTATTTGAACCGAAACCAAGAACAGCAAGCTCCACCATAGCTAAGAAGGTTCCTGTTTTTCCGTGTGCCTGTATTCTGAATGTTCAACTTCAACGTACTCCGTCAATCCGCCAAGCGGCGGCGAAGGTTTGCGTACTTTTATCACTACTTTCTGCACTACGTTAAAATTTTTGATTATTTTAAGGGCAATCCTGTATGCAAGCGCTTCGATCAGGAAAAACTTTTCGCTTGATACAACTTCTTTTATGAAATTATATGCTTTCTCATAGTCAAGTGTTTTCTTAAGGTTATCTTCGGTCTCAGCCTCTGTTACATCACAGGTCATTTCAGCGTCAATCTCAAACAATCCGCCGCTCATTCTTTCTGAATCAAGCACACCATGGTGCGCGTAGAATCTAGCATTTTTAATGCGAATGATAGTGTAGTTCATTTAAGCCTCCGGTGAATTATTTAAAAAATATAAAGCGGTTTATTTCTTTTTCTTCTTAACCTGTTTCTTAGCTTTTGATTTAGCGCCCCCGGAAACTTTATTTTTTTTAACCGGTTTCTTTTTTTTACTTACAGCATTTGATTTTTTCTTTGCAGCGGCTTTTGGTTTCGATTTTTTGGATGTCTTCTTAGCTGTAGTTTTTGTCTTAGCCTTTTTAGCTTTAGATTCATCCAGTGCAAGCTTAACCATTGTTCCCATTTCAGCGGGTGATTCTGCTACATATATTCCGGCTTCGCGCATTGCTTTGATCTTATCTTCAGCAGTACCTTTTCCGCCGGCTATGATAGCTCCTGCATGTCCCATCCTTCTTCCGGGAGGTGCAGTTCTGCCTGCTATGAATCCAATAACAGGTTTAGTCATGTATTTTTTAACATACTCTGCACAGGTTTCTTCTGCGTTTCCGCCAATTTCGCCTATCATAATAACTGCATCAGTATCCTTATCTTCATTGAACAATCTCATAGCGTCAATAAAGTTTGTACCTATTATGGGGTCGCCGCCAATGCCAATACAGGTTGATTGTCCAAGACCTAATGCTGTAAGCTGTGCGACAGCCTCATAGGTCAGGGTTCCGCTTCTGGAAATCAAGCCAACTCTGCCCGGCAAGTGAATGAAGCCCGGCATAATTCCAATTTTGCAGAATCCGGGAGTTATTATTCCGGGGCAGTTCGGACCTATCATCCTGACATTTCTGCCTGCTTTATTCAGGTCTTCAAGATAATTTTTTGCTGTGATCATATCTTTGGTAGGGATACCTTCTGTAATTGTGACAATTACATCAACGCCTGAATCAGCCGCTTCCAGTATAGCATCAAGTGCGAATGCCGGCGGAACAAATATAACAGATGTGTTTGCTCCCGCTTTTTCGACAGCTTCTTTGCATGTATTAAAGATGGGTACTTTTTCATCGAAGAGTGTTCCGCCTTTTCCTGGTGTAACACCGGCAACAACATTTGTGCCGTATTCGATAATTTGTCTTGTATGGAATGAACCTTCGGAGCCGGTTATGCCCTGCACCATTAACTTTGTGTTTTTACCTACTAAAACGCTCATTATATGCTTTCTATATTAAAAATTATGTATTTTTTGCGGGAATGTATCTGCGATAACAGACAAGCAAAAATAAGGATTAAAAAGGAATGAAAAAATACCGAAGAATTACATAAAAATTTGCAAAAAGCAGGCAACTTGGCCTGCTTTTAGCTCTGATTCAAGTATATCATAATTACGGAGTCAGCAGAATTACAATATACAGGGGGATAAGATCCGAATCAGCATTCTATATTCAATTAAACAAAATATTGTATACAACTTTTAGCAATATCACTCCCAAAATAATGCTGCACTGAATTAAAAATGTTCTATCTATGTATGCCATTTTTGCTTTAAGAAAAGTTATTTTAATAATATCATTTTTTTAGTGTCTGTAAATCCGGTTGTACTTATTGTATAGAAATAAATTCCTGAGGGTAAGTCTGATGCCTCAAAATCTACAGTATGAAAACCCGATTTAAGTTCACTGTTAACCAGGATCTTTATTTCCCTACCTAGAATATCATATACAGCCAGCTTTACAAAATTATCCGAAGGAAGATCGAACCTGAGAGAAGTTACGGGATTGAACGGGTTTGGATAATTATTATAAAGTTTGTATTCAACCGGGATCTCAGACCCGATTTGTGTTATGCCAGTTTGGGCTGAAGACCCTGACCCTGTGTTGAAAACCCAAACTTCTGACCAGGCTCCCGTACCCATAAAGGAGCTTGCTCTTGCACGCCAGTAATATTTTGTGTTTGGCTGCAAAACCGGGTT
>JABFSP010000314.1 GCA_013140565.1 Ignavibacteria bacterium | reverse complement strand
GTATAAGCCCAGTTCATTCCACTTCTTTATAAAAAGCTTCATATTAGAATAGCTTAACATCAGGTATTCCGCTGTATCTATCAAGGTTTTACCTTTATAAAGATTCATTATTGCCAGCAGCTTAAGCTTATCTTTAAAATGAATGCTGCCCTGGAATAATTTTCTAATTTCAGGTTCACTCACGTGTTTTGCTATTTTGATCTTTCTTCCCATTTAAGCCTTATTTACTTTCATGATTTTTGGTTATTTCGAACACAGCAAATTTATAGCAATTATGGCCGTATTCCAAAGTAACTTTTTAGCATTCTTAGCTGATAGTCTTATGAGTATATTTGCCGATTATTATCAAAAATGAGCAGAAAACAGGGTTTTTGCGTTTTATATTGCTGAATATTTTAGTAACTTTTTACATTAAAACATATTTCATTAACAGATGAAAAAGACCAAATTAACAGAGCTTCTTTCAGCCTTTTCCAATCAAGAGATCAAAAGGTTCAAAAATTATCTTAACTCAGATTATTTCAATACTAAGAAACATTTGATTTCTGCATTTGAATATCTGGAAGATTTTCATCCGGACTATGGAAATGAGAAACTTGATGAAGAAGATATTTTTAAGAAGGCATACCCTGGAAAGAAATATAATTATGCCCTCTTGAAAAATCTTCTTTCCGATATTTATGAACATTCAAAAAATTTCATGGCTTCTGAAGAGTTGCGGCAAAGCAAGCTTTCAGCAAAAAATATGTTCATGAATAACCTTTATAAAAAAACTACCTTACGTGATCTGATCAGAAAGGAGATCAAAATAGCTGATCAGCTTTATGCTGATGAAACCCTGGCTCCGTTATATTTCGATGACAGGTATTCCTATGAAAAAAGCAAATGTTCTTACATTTCCCACGCAAATCAATACGAAGAATACAACGACGTTTTTAACGGCGAGGTCAAAAGCTTTATTGATATGACTCTGTTTAATCTTCTGGATTATGCCCTTTGTTTCGAGATACTTACTGTTTCATATGAAAACACAACCTTTAAGGACGAAATAAATAAAGCCATAGATATATTCTGTTCTGACGGCAATATTCCGAATAAAGTCAACAAAATTCTTTACAGTGTTTTGCAGCTTCTTAGAACAAATGACGAAAAATATTATTTTGAACTGGTTGAGATGCTTAAGGATGAAGATAAGTATCTTAATCCTGATACAAAGTTAAAGGTATACCAGCCTCTGGAAGTATTCCTGGTTAAAAAAGTGAAAAGCGGCGATAACAGGTTTTACAGGCATCAGTTTGAGCTTTACAAACACTGTTTTGAAAGCGGGCTTTATGAAAATGAAAACTTTTTTGCAGAAGCAAAGCTTCTGGCGGCAGTTGAAACTGCGATCAGAATACGGGAATTTGACTGGATGGAAAAAACAATAAATGAAAATATCCATAAGGTATCAGAAAAAAACAGGGATGAATACTACAATTTCTGTATGGCTAAAATTGTTCAGGCAAAAGGAGATAATAAAAAAGCGCTGGATATGCTTAATAAGGTAAACCTGGATACCAGTCCGCTAAAAACAATGGCAAGAAACATTCTGCTTAAAATATATTTTGAAATGAGTTATTTTGAACAGGCAAAAACAATGATCGATACATACCGTCATTTTCTGCGCAGGGATAGCGGGCTTTCAGAAGAATATAAAGATTCAGTTTACAATTTTTTGAAGCTTTATAACAAGTTGATTGATTTTAAAATTGATAAGGACCCTGAAAAGATCAGGGATTTTGAATATGATATTAATTCAGCTGATAATATTATTTTGAAGCAATGGCTTATTGAAATGACTGATAAAATAAAAAAAGAAGTATAATTATCCATGTTAAGGGGTATGAAATATGAATCTAAATTTTTTTTAAAAGGTGTAGCCAATTTAATAAAAAAGGAGCTAATTAGCTCCGTTCTTAGTTATAATTAATACTAATCGGATGACTTAGAGTCATCCGATTAGCGGATTTACTTCATTTTATTAACTGTCTTGGTAAGTTTGGATTTTTTGTTGGCCGCGTTATTCTTATGAATAATCCCTTTTACAGCGGCTCTATCCAGAACTTTAACAGCTTTTTTCAGTTCTTTTTCAGCTTCGTCCTTTTTCTTAGCAGTAGTAACGTTTTTTAAAGCGGATTTAATTTTAGCTTTAAAGTGTTTATTATATTCAGTTCTCTTAGGTGTCTGCCTCGCTCTTTTTTGAGCAGATTTATGTCTTAATGGCATCTAATTTTTGTCCTTTTTATACTATTAATAATGATTTATTTTTACGTAATTTAAATTTAATTCCAAAAATAGCCATATCTTATAAGAAAATCAATTTACTATTTAACGCCCGCCTCTAATCCGGGCATTTTTCAAACAAAAAACATTAAAAAATGGAAAAATTGAAGAACAAGATTCTCTGGGTTGATGATGAAATTGAGCTTTTGCGCTCAAATATCCTCTTTCTGGAAGATAAAGGCTATTTTGTTGAAAAAGCCACCAACGGCGAAGATGCCGTTGATATGGTGAAAGAAAAAGATTTTGACCTCATTTTTCTGGATGAAATGATGGCGGGTATGGGCGGACTCAAAACCCTCGCCTCTATTAAAGAGGTGCAGCCTAATGTTCCGGTGGTCATGGTCACCAAGAATGAAACTGAATCCCTGATGGAAGATGCCATCGGCGCCAAAATATCAGATTACCTTTTAAAGCCTGTGAATCCCAACCAGATACTTCTTGTCTGCAAAAAATTCCTGGAAGGAAAACGCATAAAAGGTGAAACCGTTTCCCGGGATTATATCCAGGAGCTCAACAAGATCAATATGTCTATGATGGAGCCGCTTGATTATAATGACTGGATAAAAATTAACAGCGACCTCACCCAGTGGGAAATGGAGCTTGATGAGCACCCCGAGCTTGGATTAAAGGATACAGTACTTGCTACGCGCAAAGAGTGTAACGCAGAGTTCTGCAGGTTCTTTGAGAGAAACTATGTGGAGTGGATTCACGGTAAAAAAGAGGGCCCCACGTTTTCCAACGGTATAGTTGAAAAGTATGTACTTCCCGAACTTGATTCGCATAAATCAGTTTTCTTTTTTGTTATCGATTGCTTGAGACTAGACCAGTGGATGCTGATGGAAAAAATGCTTTATGATTATTTTAAGATTTCAAAAGATTTCCATTATGGGATAATTCCTTCAGCAACACCGTACGCAAGAAATTCAATTTTCAGCGGTCTTTTCCCGAGTGAAATAGAAAAACATTACCCTGAACTTTTTGCCAAAGGCGAAGACGACGAGAACAGCAAAAACAATTACGAAAAAGAATTCCTGCAGAAGCTGCTTGATAGAAAACGGATTAAATTGAGAAACGAACTGCGTTATGTAAAAATACTTGACGCTGATTTCGGCAAAGGAATTGAAAATAAGATATCAAGTTTTTCAAATACTCATCTGAATGCAATTGTTGTGAATTTTGTTGATATACTCGCGCATAACCGCTCAGATAACGCGGTGTTGAAGGAAATCGCGCCGGATGAGTCAGCTTACCGCTCGTTAACACAATCATGGTTTGAACACTCATCACTATTCAACATGTTCAAAATACTTTCACAGCAAAAAGATATAAAGATCATCGTTACTACCGATCACGGCAGCATACGCTGTATGCGCGGTTCAAAAGTGCTGGGTGATAGGGAAACATCAACCAACCTGCGTTACAAATACGGCAGGAATGTAAAAATTGATGACCGCCAGGCAATATTTATCCGCAATCCCCAGGATTACAAGTTACCAAAACGCGGCGGAATTGTAAATTACGTGGTAACAAAAGAAGATTTCTATTTTGTGTATCCGACAGATTATCATTATTACCTGCATCACTACAAGAATACTTTCCAGCATGGCGGCATATCAATGGAAGAATTGATACTGCCTGTTGTAACGCTTGAACCAAAATCGTAAATATTATTTTATGGGTCGCGATTTTGCCATAACCACAAAGAACGAAACAGAAACTATTAATCTTGGAGTTAAAATTGCATCCTCGCTCAAAAACGGGGATGTAATTGCTTTATATGGCGATCTTGGCTCGGGGAAAACACGCCTTGCAAAGGGCATTTGTCAGGGACTCGATGTAAAACAAATGGTAAACTCCCCTACCTTTATCATAGTAAATGAATACAACTCTTCAAAATTCCATAACATATTCCACTTCGATCTTTACAGATTGAAATCCGAAGATGAAATTCTGGCAATGGGTTTTGAAGATTACATGAATAACCGTGGAATAATACTAATTGAATGGCCTGAACATGCTGAACGGCTTTTGCCTTTGGATACAGTTAAAATACATATCTCACACTCAGCCGAAAACGAAAATGAACGATGGATCAAAGTGGAAGGTATTGCAATATGAAATTACTCCTCATTAATTCATCGGATAAGAATGCCTTTGCAGCTATTGTGAATGAAACTGAACAAACGGTTGTTTATGCATCAGAATTTAATGATGCAGTAAGTATACCGGGAAAGACTCCCGATAAACTTATTCACTGCCTTGATAAGCTATCAGCTAAATCGGATATTAAAGATATTGACGCTATTGCCGTTACCATTGGACCCGGTTCATTTACCGGGATAAGGGTCGGGCTTGCACTTGCAAAAGGAATCGCATTCGGGCTGGATAAGAAAATAATTCCGGTAGATAATTTTGCGCTTACCCTTAACCGCCTTCAGGAATTTACACAGGCCAAAAAATACTGTGTATTATTGGAAGCAAAGCTTCCTGAATACTATTTTGCGGTTTATGAAAACGGAGTAATTATTGAAAATGGCTCTGAAACACTTGAAAATCTGGCAAAAACCATTCAAAAAGATACTATTATGGTGGGAGATTTTGACGATGAAACTCAATTAAAACATTGTTATTTTAGTATTCTTAATGTAAAAGATATGATGAATGAGTTTGCTGCAATGACAAAGATTGCTCAAAATGCATTTAATTCATCGAATTTGGAAGAAGCAAAAGAAATCCAGCCTTTATATTTAAAGGACTTTAATTTCAGGAAACCTTAATAAAACAATATTACAATTTTTCGAGGAGAACAGATGGCCTGGTTTAAGAGAACAAAACAGAATATTGCTACACAGGAAAAGAAAGAGCTTGGCGAAGGACACTGGATAAAATGTCCCAAGTGCGATGAAATAATGCACAAAAAGCAGTGGGAAAATAATTTTTACCTCTGCACAAAGTGCGATTACCACTTCCGCATAGGAAGCGAAGAATATTTTAAGCTGTTATTTGATAACAGCGAGTTTAAGGAATTTGACAGGAAAGTAACTTCAAAGGATCCCCTTGATTTTGTAGATACCAAAAAGTATAAGGATAGAATTAACGATACTATCAAGCAAACGGGACTTTATGATGCAATCCGGAATGCCATTGGCGAAATTAACGGTATAGAATGCGTTATAAGCGCAATGGATTTTAAATTCATCGGCGGCTCGATGGGTTCTGTTGTTGGTGAAAAAATTGCCCGCGGCATACAGAGAGCTATCAAAGAAAAGTGTCCGTACATAATAATTTCCAAATCAGGCGGTGCCAGAATGATGGAAGCCGCAATTTCACTAATGCAGCTAGCAAAATCTTCGGCTTGGCTTGCAAAGCTGGCTGAACATAAATTACCATATATTTCCGTACTGACAGATCCAACAACAGGCGGAGCATCCGCAAGCTTTTCCATGCTTGGTGATGTTAATATTGCTGAACCGGATGCATTAATTGGTTTTGCCGGTCCAAGGGTTGTACGACAGGCCACAGGAAAAGATCTGCCTAAAGGTTTCCAGCATGCTGAATTCGTTCAGGAGCATGGTTTCCTGGATTGCGTTGTGAACCGCAAAGACCTGAAAGATAAGCTGTACCAGTTCATGGTTTACATGCATGATAAAAAATGATTCAGAAAATACTGAACATTCTGAAAGTACGGCAGCCATATAGATGAAGATCCTCCGCACAATTGGCGAAGCGCAGAAACTTACTACTTCGCTGAGGAAGAAAAACAAAACCATAGGCTTTGTTCCAACAATGGGCTACCTGCATGAAGGGCATCTTTCATTGGTTAAAGCCGCCCGCAAAAAGGCTGATGTTGTTATAGTAAGCATTTATGTTAATCCCCTGCAATTCGGACCAAAAGAAGATCTCTCAAAGTATCCCCGCGATTTTAAACGTGATGAATTACTTTGCCGTAAAGCAGAAGTTGACTATATTTTCTACCCGGATGATAAACAAATGTACCCTGATAAATTTTCAACATATGTAACCGTGGAAAACATCACAAGTATACTTGAAGGCAGGATCCGGCCTGAGCACTTTAAGGGTGTAACCACAATTGTACTTAAGCTTTTCAATATTGTTCAGCCGCACTTTTCCGTTTTCGGACAGAAAGATGCCCAGCAGGTGGCGGTAATAAAAAAAATGAACGCTGACCTGAATGTGAACACGAAAATTATCGTTTCACCCACAGTCCGCGAAGCGGACGGTTTGGCAATGAGCTCGAGGAATGTTTATTTAACCAAAGAGCAAAGAGCGGATGCGCCGTATTTGCAGAAATCACTCCAGTATGCCAAACGAAAAATCCTGCTCGAGGGGTACAATAAAGATATTGAGTTCCTCGAGGGACAAATGAGCAAGCTCATCAAATCACGTAAAACTGCAACAAAAATTGATTATATTTCGTTTAATGATTATTATACGCTGGAGGAAATAAAATCGCTTAAAAACAGCAATAATTCAGCAATATTGATAAGTTTAGCGGTTAGATTTGGCAAAGTAAGGTTAATTGATAATATAGTTATTAAGCGTTAATTTTGTAATCACGCTGGATTTTTCCTGAAATAGAAAGGCATTAAAACCATGGAAAGAATAATGTGCAAATCAAAGCTTCACCGGGCAACCGTTACCCAGGCTGAGCTTTATTACGAAGGAAGTGTAACCATTGACGCGGACTTGCTTGATGCGGCTGATATTATGCCGTATGAAAAGATACAGGTTGTAAATATTAATAACGGTTCAAGGTTTGAAAGTTACGCGATTGAAGGCAAACGCAGAAGCGGAACTATCTGCATAAACGGCGCTGCTGCAAGAAACGCTGCCGTGGGTGATCATATCATAATTATAACTTATGCAAATTATACCGAAGAAGAGCTTAAGACCTTTAAGCCCACTATTATTTTAATGGATAAAGATAACAAGATAAAAGATATCAAACATACCAACGAGATCCTGGAAGTTTAACTGTATACTAAAATGAAAAATTATTTACGTTTAATTCTGGTTTCATTATTTGTATTAAGCAGTTCTGTATTTGCGCAGAAGATGTATAAGGTTTCTTATGAATCACAGGCTGATATCAAAGTATATGTGGTTTCATACGAATCACAAGCTGACCTGAAGGTATATATGGTTAACTATGAATCACAGGCAAATAAAGATGGGCTTTGGTACAATGTTGCTTATGAAAGCCAGGCTGATTTTAAGTTATACTTTGTTGATTATGAATCGCAGGCTGACCTGAAAATATATTTCGTTGATTACGAATCTCAGGCAGGCTGGAGAAATAAATCTAAGGAATACCTGCTGAAGTTTAAGAACCAGTAATAATAATTCTGCAATTAATCTACCTTCCCGGTTCTGCTTAACAATACTAATATAAAATGCCGATAACCGATACCGATTTTAACAATAAAAAATCTGCTTTCCTTGAAAATCAGCTTGCTGAGCTGATGAAAAAAGTAAAAGATACTGAAGGAAACATGAACAAAAAGCTTGCTGTGGCAATACTTGCCGCAGGTTTGGGTAAAAGAATGAAGAGTCCCGATAAACCCAAGGTGATGTTTGAGATCAATGGCAGACCAATGATAGATTATGTAGTTGAGTTAGGGTTTAAAGTGAATGCGGAAATTGTAGTTCCTATTGTGGGTCACCATCGTGAACAGGTTATAAACTTTCTCGGGCAAAAATTTCCGGGAAGGGATATTAAATACGCTGTTCAATCCGAACAGCTTGGTACGGGTCATGCAGTAATTCGGACCGCAGAGCTGCTGCGTGATTTTGACGGAGAAATACTGATACTTTCCGGGGATGTACCGCTTCTAAAATTTGAAACTGTTGAAGAATTGATAAATGAACATTTTTCAGCAGGCAATATGGCAACTTTGCTTACAACAGTTTTTAAAAACTCTCACGGATACGGCAGAATAGTCCGTGATACCGATGGCAACTTCAGCAGGATAGTAGAAGAAAAGGATGCAACCGAAGACGAGAAACTTATAAAAGAAATAAATCCTGCTATTTACATAGTTAACGCAAAAGTTTTATTTGATGCACTTTCAAAAATTTCCCCTGAAAATAACCAGAAAGAATACTATCTTACCGATATTTTCCACTTTATCCCAAAAGAAAAAACAGGCACAGTTATAACAAGTGATGAGCTTGAAGTAACCGGTGTGAATTCAATTGAGCAGCTTAAAGAAATGGAAGATACTTTGAATTCAAGAGTGTGAATTGGAAAACCCCAAACCAAATCAAACTATACTGAATAAGTTTTACCCGGAAGATATCATTGCGATATTATTTTCAAGTATAACGATATTTCTTGTCGCTTTGAATATTTCAATCGGTGGTATTAATGATAAGTCTGTCCTGATTGCTCCCGCAGTTTCACTTCTGCTCTTTTCGTTTCTAGTATTTTACCAAAAAAGTTCTGCATCAAAAACTCTAAAATTCCTCAGAAGTTATCTGCATATACCGCTGTATGGGATTATATTCAGCGCTTTCCAGCTGTTTGTTCACATATTGAATCCAAATGATTATGATACCTTGCTACTGAAAGCTGATTTGGCCGTATTTGGCTTTGATATTACTCGCTGGTTTGAACCGTATACAAGCAAAGTGTTGACGGAAATAATAACACTTTCATATTTCTCGTATTATATATTTCCCACTTTAACTTTCGTGCTGCTTTATTTTGGCAAGGATCCTGCAGCTTTTACTAAAGCCCGTAATTATTTGCTTGCTATAGTAATCGGTTGGTACGGTGCGTTTAT
>JABFSP010000027.1 GCA_013140565.1 Ignavibacteria bacterium | reverse complement strand
GCTTTATATATATGATGAACCTTGGCGGTTCTATCGAAAGGGTGAAATACGATCTAACCGGCATTAACAATAACAATATTCCGGTTGGATATTCTCTCTCACAAAACTATCCAAACCCTTTCAATCCTGTAACAAGTATTAAATATGAAATTCCCGGCAGCGGCCTGGTTACTCTTAAAATTTTCAATTCATTGGGAATGGAAATTACAACTCTTGTTAACGAAACCAAACAGCAGGGAAGCTATGAAGTAGCATGGAACGCATCAAACTATCCCAGCGGTGTGTACTTTTATGAATTGACCTCAGGTGAATTTACTGAACGTAAAAAAATGGTTTTGATAAAATAATTACGCTCGAAATATAACAATATAAAACAATTAATTAATTTCTTACTTTAACATGGAGCAGCCTATGTATAAAATTACACTATTCATACTAACGATATTATTATCCTTTTCAGTTTTTTCACAGAATTATATTGTGGAAACTCCTGTAACAGGTTTGAATTACCCCAGTGACTTTGCGCTTGTACCCGGTACTTCGAAAGTTATTTTCACTTTCAAAACAAGCGGCGTAAGAATGTACGATATGAGCACTAATACACAACTGGCAGTATTCTGGAATTTCACTGATTCACTGAACTCCGGGTTTGAAAGGGGCGTACTTGGTGTTTGCCTGGATCCCAATTTTAACAGCAACAGGTATGTTTATGTTTATTATGTTCATTCAAATCCGCCTAACAGCAGTACAAACCAGAGGATAAGGATCGTAAGGTTCACTGAAAGCGGTAATGTTGGTACAAATCCATTTCTGGTTGTTGACCACTTGATTGCATATTCACCTGCAGGAAATCATTTTGGGGGCATAATAAATATTCGTCAATCGGATCCGACGAAATTGTTTTATGTAACAGGTGATCTTGCAACATCCGGCAGCGCGCAGCTGCTCAATAATCCCTATGGCAAGATGCTGAGAGTTAACACTAACGGTACAATTCCTGCTGATAATCCTTTTTATGATGACGGGAATCCATTGACAGGCAATGATGACAGAATTTGGTCATACGGTATAAGGAACAGTTTCGGTTTCTGTTTCAGTCCCGTAAATGATTCATTATATGAATCAGAAAATGGTTCAGCATCATTTGATGAAGCGAATTTTATCACAAAGGGCAAAAATTACGGCTGGCCAGCTTGTCAGGGGTACTGCAATCCGTATAATCCCGCATACAAGCAGCCGATGGTCACATGGGGCTCACCTTTGCCGGCTTTAACAGGAATCATGGTCTATAACGGAACTCAGATGCCGTGGCTGAACGGGAAACTGCTTGTCGCGGATAATAATTATGGAATTATTCATTCATGCACACTAAATGGATCGCTTGATTCCGTAACATCCAGAGTTCAGATGATAGATCTTCTGCCGTTAACTACAATTAAACAGGGACCCGATGATTTCATTTACGCGCTTAACGGCGGTTATACAACTGCAGGAAGATTGTACAGAATAAAACCCGATCTGTCGGGAATTAGTAATAACAATATACCAGTAGGATATAAACTTGAACAAAACTATCCAAATCCGTTCAATCCAGTAACAAGCATTAAGTATGAGATCCCCAAAACCGGATTTGTGACTTTGAAGATATTCAATGCACTTGGAATGGAATTAACAGCACTGGTTAATGAAACCAAACAGCAGGGAAGTTATGAAGTTTCGTGGGATGCCTCAAACTTCTCGAGCGGTGTTTATTTTTATGAACTGAGTGCCCGTCAAAATGCCGGGTCTTCAACAGGTGAATTCACTGAGCGAAGAAAAATGGTTTTGATAAAATAATATTCATCGAATGACTTCAGTTCATCCGATGAATAAGAATTTACAGTGACTAAAAGCCTGCCGTATTTATGGCAGGCTTTTTATTTTTATGTTGGGTATATTTGTAGATTATTATGAAAAAATCAGGGAAATACAAGAGAATTCTGGTTACATCAGCATTGACCTATGCAAATGGTGATACGCATTTAGGGCACATTGCAGGCTCAATATTGCCTGCTGATATGTATGTAAGATACTGCCGCCTTGCCGGATATGATATTATTTACGTTTGCGGCTCAGATGAATACGGCACCGCTATTGAAATGTCTGCTATTAAAGAGGGCATTTCGCCCAAAGAGATTGTAGATAAATATCACTTCGCCAATAAAAAAGCGTATGAACAGCTTGGCATGTCGTTTGATATTTATTCACGCACATCAACTGAAACGCATAAAAAAACCGCACAGGATTTTTTTACGAATCTGTATAACAAAGACCTGCTTTATCAAAAGACAGAAAAGCAGCTTTATTCAGAAAAGGAAAAAAGATTTTTAGCCGATAGGTTTGTTATCGGCACGTGCCCCGTATGCGGATTTGAAGAAGCCCGCGGTGATGAATGCGAGAACTGCGGAAGCGCCTTATCACCGCTGGAGCTCAAAAATCCAAGATCAACCATAACAGGTGATACACCTGTTGTTAAGGAATCAACTCACTTCTACTTTCCGTTATCAAAATTTCAGCCGAAACTTGAAGAGTGGATAAATTCAAAAACCGACTGGAAGCCTAATGTTGTTAACTATTGCAGAGGATGGTTCAAAACCGGTTTGCAGGATAGGGCAATTACACGCGATCTTGACTGGGGTGTACCTCTTCCAATGAAAGGATTTGACGGCAAGGTCATTTATGTTTGGTTCGAAGCGCCGATGGGATATATTTCCATAACAAAAGAATTGTTCGCCGCGAAGGGTAATGAGGATAAATACAAAGATTACTGGTGCAGCAATGATACCAAGCTTGTACATTTTCTCGGGAAAGATAATATCATTTTTCATGCGATATTTTTCCCTGCGATGATAATGGCACACGGTGACTTAGTGCTTGCTGAAAACGTACCCGCAAATGAATTCATGAACCTGGAGGGTACAAAGCAATCAAAAAGCAAAGGGCACGCAATTTATGTGAAGGATGTAGTTGATAAGTACAATCCGGATTCACTTAGATACGCAATTGCCAGCAATATGCCTGAAAATAAAGATACTGATTTCTACTGGAGAGACCTGCAGGCTAAGAATAATAACGAGCTTGGCTCAATTCTGGGAAACTTTGTGAACAGAACGTTCGTTTTCGCAGGAAAGTACTTTGAGGGAGTAGTACCGCAAGCTGGCGAATATGCTGAAATTGATAATAATATTATAAACAGCATAAAATCATATACATCAAGTATTGCATCTTATTATGAAAATTACAAATTTAAGGATGCATTAAGCGAAACAATGAATCTTGTCCGGGATGCTAACAAGTATTTTAACGATACTGAGCCGTGGAAAGTTGTTAAGGAAGATATAACAAGATGCGGTACGATCATAAATGTTTGCCTGCAGTTGTGCAATACTTTTGCAGTCCTGTTTAATCCGGTTCTTCCATTCACTAGTGAAAAGCTGTTAAGGATGCTTAATATGCCAAATGAAAATTTGAGCTGGGCGGGTGCGGAAAAATTATCACTTCCGGCAGGGCATAAGCTAAATCCTCCGGAAATACTTTTCAGGAAAATTGAAGATTCTGAAATTGAACAGTAAATTCAAATAACAAATACAAGTAGCAAATAACAAGTAGCAAATAACAAGTAGCAAATAACAAGTAGCAAATAACAAGTAGCAAATAACAAGTAACAAAAAGCACTATAAAAAAAGCAAATTTAGATTTAATAATATAACTAATTTTAATGAACGATAATTATTCATATACATTCGGTAAAAAAGTTTACGATCTGAGCGCAAGGACCCACGTAATGGGAGTTTTGAATGTTACCCCTGATTCTTTCAGTGATGGCGGTAAATTTGTAAAAGCCGCTGACGCAATTGCGCACGGAAAAAAAATGGAATCCGAAGGCGCTGATTTCATCGATGTTGGCGGCGCTTCCACAAGACCCGGCGCTGAGGAAGTTTCTATTGAAGAGGAACTTAAAAGGGTTATTCCGGTAATAACGGCGCTTGCAAAAGAAGTAAGTATTCCTGTTTCAGTAGATACATACCGCGCACAGGTTGCGGATGAAGCTTTAAAAGCAGGTGCACTTATCGTTAACGATATAAGCGCATTTGCTTTTGATGCAGCTATGGCTGAAACAGTTGCAAAGCACAATGCTACAGCCGTTGCGATGCATATTAAGGGTACGCCTAAAGATATGCAGAAAGACCCGCAGTATGATGACCTGATGGCGGAAATAATTTCTTATTTTGAAAACGTTGCCTGGAAGGCAAATGTTGCAGGCATCAAACAGGTTATTATAGATCCGGGTATTGGTTTTGGCAAGACCGTTGAGCATAATCTTCAGATAATTAAAAATCTGAGTGACCTGAAAAGACTTGATACCCCGATAATGATCGGAGTTTCAAGAAAAAGTATGATAGGTAAAATCCTGAATACCGAAGATGTAAATGACAGGCACGAAGGCACTATTACACTTAATACAATTGCCGCACTTAATGGTGCGCATATAATCAGAGTACACGATGTTTCTGAGGGTGTTAGAACAGCAAGGATAATTGACGCCTACAGAAAAGCTTAAGTTTTTTTCAAATTATTTTTTAACAAACCCGTTGAATTTATTCAGCGGGTTTTTTATTTATGATGAGGTACTGCTATACCCGTTCCTCAGCCAAATTCCAATCGTACCGTAAAGCGGTTATTTAGTTCAAAATCACTAAACAGGTTAGAAAACACTCTTGCTATAGCGAACAAAAAAAAGTATGTTTATAGAAATCAGTTAGTAAAAATAGTTACATAGCATAGTAATAATCAGTAGTAAAAATCAGTATATAAATTTCTTTTAGGGGGAGAAATTATATGAAAAGATCTACTTTATATATTCTGGTGTTTTTCATTTTAGCATGCGTTAAACTTTATTCTCAGCCTTACGGGTGGTTCACTCAATCGAGCGGAACCGGAAACAATTTGAATGGTGTATATTTTTCGAGCAATACAACCGGTATTGTAGTCGGTCAGTCGGGTACTATTATTAGGACTACGAATGGCGGAACAAATTGGACAACTGTTTCAAGCGGCACAAGTGTACATCTTTTTGCGGTTTATTTCATAAACGGTAATACCGGATGGGTAGTTGGTGATGTTGGAGTTATCCTTCGTACAACGAACGGCGGGGCGAGCTGGAATTCTCAGCCAACAGGTATAGGTTACCAGCTCAGGTCAGTGAGTTTTATCAATTCAACAACTGGATTTACCGCGGGCTGGTATGGTACTTTTTTAAGAACAACAAACAGCGGTACAAACTGGGTCTCATATTCAACCGGTCTTACAACAAATTTAACAAGCGTAAGTTTTGCAGATGCCAGCAACGGATTTGCCGCAGGACAGTTTGGAAAGATCATCAGAACGACAAACGGTGGCGTGAACTGGGCTGAAATTTCCAGCGGAACGACTTCGCAAATTGAAAAAGTAAATTTTACCGCTATTAATGAAGCTGTAATAATCGGCGAAGGCGGATTTATACGCAAGTCAACTAATCTTGGAAATAACTGGGTTACTCAGTCAAGCGGAACGAGCAATTGGCTGATGGCTAATTCCGTTAAGAATCAGAATTTTTATGTGATAGTAGGTGATTATGGTACGGTACGTAAAACATCGAATGGAGGCGTAAACTGGTACAGCCAGGTTAGTAATACTTCGAGTCTGTTAAGTGCAGTTTCTTTTGTTGATACTAATACAGGCTGGGCAGTCGGAATAAACGGTACGATAATTAAAACAACCACTGGCGGATGGCTTTTGCCGGGTGCTGCTTCACTTAATTCGCCTGCTAACGGCGCAACATGTTTCAGTACAACGGGTACTTTAGACTGGTCTGATGTTTTTCCGCCGATCTGTAATTACCGCCTTCAGATTGCAACTGACCAGAATTTCACCAGTATAATTTATAATGTTGCGGGCATTAATAGCTCACAATATGTAATGCCTCCGGGTGTATTGCTTAACAATACTATATATCATTGGCGTGTAAAGGCTACTAGCCAGGTGGGCGAAAGCGCAAGCTGGTCAAGTGTCCGTAATTTCCGGACCGCGGTTCCTGAAGTGTACGCTCCAAATCTTTTGCTTCCTGCCAATAATTCAACTGTAATTATTACCCCTCTGCTTCAATGGGATACAATTGCAATTGCATCTTCATACAGGGTCAGAATCGCAACTGATACAGGTTTTACTAACCTGGTACTTGATTCAAACAATATAATTAACAGAAGAATTACTGTCCCTGCAGGCAGGCTTCAGTCAAACGTACGGTATTACTGGAAAGTTTTATCATCTAATGTTTGTATGTCAAGCCCATATTCTGCAAGGTGGAGCTTTGTAACAGCCATTACCGGGTTAGTCCAGAATGAAACCGGATTACCTGAAAAATTCTGGATGTATAACAATTATCCAAATCCGTTCAATCCGTCGACTTTGATCTCATTCGATATCCCGAAAGAATCCAGTGTGAAACTTTCTATCTTTAATCTTTTGGGTGAAGAAGTTACTGTTGCTGTAAATGATAAGCTTTCTGCCGGGAAGTATTCATATTCATGGAATGCTTCAAACTTCAGCAGCGGGTTATACATCTATAGGATAGAAGCGGCTTCTGATGACGGTGAGAAATATTCAAAGACTTTCAAAATGGTTTTGGTAAAATAACAGGCAATAAAATTTAATTTTTTCAACAATTGATTTATAAAACCTAAGGGGGGAAAAATGAAAAAGATAATTACAACCACAGCGATCATGCTGATGATAATATCTTCCATTTCATTTGGACAATTAGTTACAAGGGTATTAACATATAACGGTCCGGGCAGCCAGATCGATAAATGTACAGGGATCACACAGGATAACTTCGGGTATGTGTACGCAACCGGCGTTAGCTGGGGATCAAATTCTACAAAAGAAGATTATGCTACAATAAAATTCGGCGAAGACGGCGATTTTATCTGGGCGGTTAGATACGACGGACCCGGGCATAATATTGATAACGCGACAGCCATAACAATTGATAATGCGGGAAACGTGTACGTAACGGGCTGGAGCCGCTCCGGCAGTGATTACGGCAGTGAAGACTACTGCACTATCAAATATAACAATAATGGTCAGCAGCTTTGGGCCGCAAGGTATGATGGCGCGGTAGGAAATGACTGCTACTATTATGATTATGCAAATGCCATTTTTGTTGATAATTCAGGCAACGTATATGTGACCGGTGAGAGCTGGGGCAATGATGAGCTCAATGGCGACTACCTGACAGTAAAATACAATTCAAGCGGAGTTGTACAGTGGGCAAAAAGATACAACGGTCCATCCAGCAAAAATGATAAAGCTTTATCAATAGGGCTTGATGCGATGAATAATATTTATGTCACAGGCGCATCAGAGCAGCAGGGAAAAGGCTACGATTACTTAACCGTTAAATACAGCACAAATGGTTCACAGCAGTGGGCCACAAGGTATGACGGACCTGCATACCTGAATGATATTGCAAATGAATTAAAAGTTGATGGTTTAGGGAATGTTTATGTCACCGGTTCATCTCATGGGGGTACTACCAAGCTTGATTATGTTACAATTAAGTATAATAACACCGGGCAGCAGCAATGGTTGCAAAGGTATACCAATTCACCAATAAATGATACTGATATTGCAACAGGAGTAGATATTGATGTTTACGGAAATACCTATGTGACCGGTTACAGCAAATCATCCGGTGCTGCAAGTTATGATTATGTAACAATAAAGTATAAAGGCGCAGATGGATCCCAAATGTGGCTTAACCGTGCTGATGGCGGCTTATCGGATAAGGCATGGGATATTAAGGTCATTTACAAAACCTGTGCTTCCGGAAACGGTTCCAATGGCGGCGGTGAAGACGTTCCATGCTGGGACGTGTTTGTTTATGTTTCAGGTGAAAGTAAACTCGGTTCCGGAAATGACTTCCTGAGTTATGGTTACGGAGAAAACGGAAACCAGCGCTGGTTTAACAGGTTCAACGGTCCGCAGAACGGCAATGACGCAGCATATAGCATATCCGTGAGGGCAAACTTCCCGGTTATTTACGCGGGCGGTGTATTCGCAAATGACTACGGAATAATCGGAATTACCGAATTAACAAGGAACGGCTCCGGAAATCAAAAAGGCTTATCCAATAATTATCCTAATCCGTTCAATCCGTCTACCAACATCAGCTACAATATCAGCAAAGAGACTATTGTTAAGATCAGTGTATTCGATATCCTGGGCAGAAATGTTGCAAACCTGGTTGACGAGAAGAAACCCGAAGGCAGCTATTCAGTTACCTTTGATGCTTCAGAGCTTAACAGCGGAGTCTATTTCTACAGGATAGATACAGACTATGCATCAGAAACCAAGAAGATAGTACTGATAAAATAGCTTAACATTAAAATACCTCCGATTGAATTTTCTCAATAACATTGGGAAAGCTCTTCGAATAAGGCGTTTCCTAAATGGGGGAAACGCCTTTTATTTTGGTATAAAACCGTTACTATAAAGTTTAATTTATTTTTCTTATATTTGTTAGATTTTCTACAAAATTTGGGCAAAACAAGGCTTTTTAAGCGGATTTTATGGCCATAAAATTTAATATCGGCACTTTGAACGAGGGTTCGCAAACTCTTGAATTGATAAGTGATGAAAAAGAATTAGGCATAGGTGAAGGTTTTTTGAAAGAACCGCTGGCTATAAGCCTCGAACTTTTTAAAACAACACATCAGCTTGATCTAAAAGCAAATATCAACGGCACGATTTTTCTGGAATGCGACAGGTGCCTTGAAAAATTTGAAAAGAAATTCAACACTTCGTTTCAGCTCATATTTGTTCAGCAGACACACAGGGAAGAAGCCTTCAGCGAAGAAGAAATAAGGACATACAGTCCCCATATGAAATCGGTTGATATTACCACAGATATTAAAGAAGCTGTAATATTAACTGTACCCATGAAAAAACTGCCGGATGAAAAACCGGATGGTTCATGTTCATGGTGCGGCAGAACAAAAGATTTCTGGAAGGATATCCTGGTTGAAAAAAGCGATGACGATGATTAAGAAAGTTTCAGACTCAAAATATTA
>JABFSP010000420.1 GCA_013140565.1 Ignavibacteria bacterium | reverse complement strand
TAATCATAATTTATTACTACCATGAAAACAATACTGCTTTCATTCATCTTAATTTTTACATTTATGAATATTTCCTACTCCCAGAAACACGATTGCTGCGAAGAAAACGGAACAACGGGCAGCGATATTACCGCTCCCAACATAATGGCGACCTTCGGTAATGATGAGAGCTTTAAGAATGGACATCCCCAGCCTCTGGCATTTACGCTTGCGGACGGCAAAGGAAAGATGATAACCTACAAAACAAGCGATGGTGTTGATGCGGGCGGATATGAAGTAAAGACAGATAACCCGACAAATAACTGGGTATTTTTGTTCCATGAATGGTATGGCTTAAATGATTATATCAAAAAGGAAGCTGAAGAAATTGCTTCAACGTTGGGAAATGTAAATGTACTGGCAATTGATCTATATGACGGCAAGGTCGCTACCAACAACGATGAAGCCGTAAAGTATGTGCAATCGGTTACCAACGACCGCGCGCTTGTTATAATCAACGGAGCGAAAGACTATGCAGGCAGTGACGCAGTGTTTGCAACGTACGGGTGGTGTTTCGGCGGGGCGTGGAGCAACCAGGCGGCAATTGAGCTTGGAGATAAATGCAAAGCATGTGTGATATATTACGGTATGCCTGAGCAGAATATGGACAGGCTCGCAAAACTAAAAGCACCTGTGCTGGGAATATTCGCGAAGCAGGATGCAAGGATTACTCCCGAAATAGCCGGCAAATTTGAAGAGAATCTAAAGAGCCTGAATATTCCCGTAACGATTAATATTTATGATGCAGGGCATGGCTTTGCTAATCCAAGCAACCCTAAACACGATGTTACCGCAACAAAGGATGCCAAAGAAAAAACATATGCCTTTTTGAAGGAGAAGATGAAGTAAATTGTCAGATCAAAGGTATGCCTTTGACCTACAATTGAATTTCATTTACAGAGACGTCCCGTTCCCGGGACGTCTTTGTTTTTACAATAATCCTTGTGTTTTTTACAGCTAATAGTATGTAGTTAAAATAATGAGTGATGGCTGGGTGGCGCAGGTGTACTGAAATGCCTGGTCACTGCACGGTGAAGTAACTGTAAAAACTATGTCTTCCGAGATACCGCATATCTGGCAGGTTCCCGCAATTCCGGTTAAACATTGTAAGCCCCCGGTCACATTTACTATGCATCCGCTGACAGGGGTGCCGTTTTGATCCTGCACCTTAATATTTGCGCAGCATGTACCACCTGCGTTTTTGGAAATACCTGCATCGGCAAACAGCAATATCATCGCTGTAACTGCCAGAATGCCCGAGAAGAATAAAATTGTACGTTTCATGATACTTTCTCCTTTGGTTTAAAGTTGTATGTTAATATATCCGCAGGATTTGTTATCTGCAAACATTTTTTCTTCATTTTGTCGCACTTTTCTTCCTCCTGCCACCGTATTTATTTACTACTTTGAAGAACTTGTTTTTTCAGTTCTTGTATCGCATTATCCTCATTCACCAACTTTCTAAAAGCGAAATCAGGCGAATTTCACGAATTACTCGAATTCTTTCCCGAAAAAGTGAACTTGTATTTATCTTTATCCCAACGATAGTTGTTATAACTATTTCTATCATAAGGTCTCTTTAATAACGTAAGGTTATTTGCGATAAACATCCCTGTAAACGGTTTATTTTGATATTCTGTTATTACCTTTGAATATTGATCCTTTGTTAATAATCTTGCTATCGATATATGAGTTAAGGTATGCCTCTGATAGTTTTTCTTAAGGATAATTTGGTTCTTTTTAAGAAACATAAAAAGATTATTCATCATCTTTACTATATTATCTATTTCAAGAATAGAAATAAATATTGTATGTGAGGGGAAACCATTATAGTTTTTCATGTATATAGAAAATGGGACTTGGGCAGCACAAAATTCTTTTAGAAAGGGCTTCAGCTTTTCTTCCCGGGAACTTTCAAGTATAAGTCCCAAAACTGAAATATGCGCAACTGATTCAGCGGCATGTTTACTGTTAGTTTTTAGTGCAAACTCATTTTTAATTTGCCTTATTTGCTCTTTAGTTTCCGCTGGAGGGCTGATAATTATAAGGTATTCATTTATTTTGTCTTCAGTTTGAAATAAATTCATAATTAAACAGTAATTTTTTGCAACTTTGTGTGAAGATTGATTACAGTTCAAAAAAGATAATATTAATTTCTGATATTTTCTTAAAGGCTGAATCAGATGTGATAATAGGCAGGTTGTGATATTTTGCAGCTGCTGCAATTAATGCATCAGGAATTTTTAAGTTATATTTTTTCCTGAACAAGATGGCATCTTGTTTAATAAATGAATTAATATCTACAATAATACATTGCTCAAGTAAACCATTAATCAACTTGATTTCTGCATTATTTAAAGTTTTACTGCTGAATAATTCTACTTCAGTTATAAAGGATAAATAAACTTTTTTATTCTCAAGTAGTTCAGATACTTGCTGATTTCCACTCAATAAATATATAATAATATTAGTATCTGCTAATATTCTATTTCCATTCATCTCTTAATCTTTTCTGGATTTTCAGAGCATCTTCAGTGAACTTTATTTTACCGCAAAATTGTGAAGCCTTGAAAGCCTTGTCTGATTTTGCAGGTTTAATATTGTCCAGAAGTTTTTTTACTTCTTTTCTTTTTGTTGTTTTTTTGATTGTAGTGACCATATTTAAATTATAT